>JAMDCE010000631.1:6892-12104 GCA_023489135.1 Chloroflexota bacterium | reverse complement strand
GATGAGAATACGAGTGCACCACCTGCTGGGACCCCTCTAAGGGGTGGAGGGTTTTCGCAGGTCAAGATGAACGCCGCCCTGACGGGCACGGAAACTCTCCCCACGACCTCTAAACACGAGATCACCGGTGGCTCGAACACTGTTTGGGGCTACGGCGCCATCACGTCGACGGTTGATCTTGGCGCAGCCAATGTAACGCTGACCTGCACCAACTGCCATAACCCGCATGGTCGTGCCGGCACCGGAAACGCCGCGACGTATCGCCTCCTCAAGGGCGGCAGCGCCAACAATACCGCCCTCTTTGATACAGGCGCAATCTCAAAGACGGCGACGATAGATGTGCCCGAGGCGACCGGAGCCAAAGTCTACAACATTGTAGACACAGATTGGAAAGCCAATTCTCCTGCACCCGAGAATGCCTACTTCGCTCAACATTCCAGCTATCAGTCAACTAATGCTTACGCGGCCTTGACCGCCTGGTGCACGCAGTGCCACACGCGATATCTCGCCCCCATGGTGAACGGTCCTGGGCACACGGACTCAACCGACGCTGTGTTCAAGTTCCGGCACGGCACCAACAATTCCAGTAGCTGTACGAGTTGCCACGCCAACGGATACGGCTCAGACCCTGCTTCGACTCCCTATCCTGGGTGTATCAGTTGTCACGTGGCCCACGGCACCGGTGCCAGAATGGGAACGTACTCGGGCTCTGTGGCCTGGCCGGGAGGAGCGGCTTCGCCCAATGGCGATGCGCGAAGTTCGCTGCTGCGCCTCTCTAACCGTGGCGTTTGCGAGGCGTGCCATCTGAAATAACGAAGCTTGAGTCCAGGCCCTGGATCACGAAGAAAGGAGCAGCCGCTGAGACTGCTCCTTTTCACGCAATCCACCACCTTGTTTGGCCTCGATCTCTCCTGCCGGCGACAGTCCCGGAATGCAGCGGAGCTTGTTTCCCCTACCACGAGAACTGGCTGGCAGACCGCAAAGCCTCCAGAAGGACCACTTGTGAAAGACCTCACATTGACGTATACTGACCGGCCTGGGAGACAGAAGGGGCGGGTTCGGCGCGGGTCTCGGGCGGAATAGTTGTTGATGGCTGGACCGCCAGCCCAGTCTTGATCATAGACTGATGGGGAAACCTGTAGGCAGGATGAATCGCAAGCGAGTCGAGAACAAGGTTTTGAATCGCGCCATCATTGTCGCCGCAGTGGTTTGGATTCTCCTGTTGGGCGGATTTGGCGCTTTTTACTACATGGATCGCTACACTCAGACCAGCACGCCCATTCTCGATACGAGGATACAGGCGCTGGAGCAGGCCGTCCGGTCCGACCCATCGAACCTTAACGCTCGAGTCGAACTGGCTGCCGCCTACCTGGACAAGAACATGGTCGATCAGGCCATCGAGCAGGGTGAGGCCGTGCTGAAGTCCGAACCCAGTCATCAGGGAGCTCTATTTGTCACGGGGAAAGCCTATCTGGTCGCGAAGAACGAAGACAAGGTTGTCCAGTATTTCCAGCGAATCGAAGATCTCAACAAAGATAACCAATACGCCAACTTCAATAAGGACCTGGGCGTTGTCCACTACGAGTTAGGTGGCATCTACTTGAAGCGCACCCAGTACGACAAGGCGGTGGAAGAGTTCAAGGCCGCCGCCGCGGCCGACAGCGCCGATGCCGACGCTTTCTTCGGCTTGGGTCAGGCCCTGATGGGGCAGCAAAAGTACGACCTGGCCATCGAGGCCTATTGGAGCACTCTTCGCCTGGACCCTGAATATGCCCCGCCCTACGAGGCCTTGAGAGTGGCCTACGAGAAGAAAGGCCTGAAGGATTACCAGGCCTATGCCGAGGCCATGCTGCTGTACACCCAGGGTGATTATGCGCTGGCCGTAGATCAATTGGCGACAGTAATCAAGTCTCTCCCCAATTTCGATAAAGCATACCTCGGCCTGGGAATGGGTCAGGAAAAACTGGGTCACAAGGAAGAGGCCGTCAAAGCCTACCAGAAAGCGCTGGAGCTTGATCCCACCGACAGAGCCGCCCGGCAAGGGTTGGGACGGTTGACCACCGGCGGCACCGGGTGATGACAGCGGCGCCTGACCGAAAGGCCGCATTCGTGGGGGCGAGATAAGGAGTGGAGAAGTGGATGAAGGGGGTGTGGGCTTAGAGCCCCAAGAGGTCGTCGAAGGTGGTGGCGAGAAAAAGGAGAGAAGGGGCAGCCGCCGGAGGATCGCGCTCCTGAGCCTTTTGGTCGTTCTCATTTTGGCGACGACGGCCATACTGGTGCTTTATCTCCTTACTCGCAGCCCGATTCAGAATCTGCTTCCCTCAGCAGCGGCGCTGACAAAGAATATCCCACCTCGCTATCAGTTCTCCATTTACAAGGTGAGCAGCCCTCTGGGCGTAGCCGTGAGCCCCGCCGGGGATCGCGTCTACGCGACCGAAGGGACAGGGGAACGTCAGATCGTCGTTTTCGATCGCTCTGGCAAAGAGATCCGCCGCTTCGCGCCACCGAATTCCAAAGCCGTCGACCGGTTCCCCGTGTACGTCGCTACCTGGAAGGACAAGGTGTATGTCACCGACACGCTCAGGCACTCTGTAGATATCTACGATCCTGATGGCAGGTATCTCGGCGCCGTTCCTCCTCCCGATGGCGCACGCGCCTGGTCGCCCCTCGGGATTGGCTTCGACAAAGGCGGACGAATGCTGGTCACCGACGTGACCAAAGGATCGCACCGCTTGTTCGTGTTCGACCCTCAGGGAAAGAAGGTTCTCAATTTCGGCAGCGAGGGCGAGAATCAAGGACAGTTCTCTTTCCCCAACGGTGCTGTTGCCGACGACAAGGGGCGGTTCTACGTGTCGGATGGGAACAACGGCCGGGTGCAAGTCTTCGACGCTAGCGGCAAGTTCATTTCGTTGATTGGGCGTGGCGCCGAGAAGGGTGGTCTGGGCCTGCCGCGCGCCCTGACCATCGATCCTGAACAGCGATTGTATGTAGTCGATACCACGGAGCACAGCGTCGCCGTGTATGACGTGAGCGACAAACCCACTTACCTATTCAGCATTGGTTCGGCCGGCACCGGCGACGGCCAGTTCAATTATCCCAACGGCGTGGCCTACGATCCTTCAGGCCGCGTCTATGTCACCGACCGGGAGAATCACCGTCTCCAAGTGTGGACGTACTGACAGGCTTACCTCGAGGCTGGTGAGCAGTAGCGTCCCTGGTGCCGGCGACCGCTCCTGTGGATTCGGATAGCCAAAAAGTACCATACGAAAGATTCCGCAAGGGTCGATAATACTAATGCCTGCTCTTCGAACAGGCGGAAAGATCCACTTCCCTTGAGGAGTGAACAAGATAATGTTGACTTCTCGCTCAAAGACGAAAGGTTATAACGCCGGACCGGGGAAACAAGATATTCTATGGCCGGCGTTTTTTCTTGGGGAGAACAAGGGCCGTTTGCGCCCGAATCGAGTGAACGCGGGCTGCCCGGTCATAGAATGCCTCGGGCGGCTTGCAGCGGAGGGTTGATGCGGCGTATCCTCAATGAGGAGGACCAAGCTGATGAAGAAAAACGCTCTCCTCGTTCTAGCCTCCCTAATGCTCAGTTTGGGACTAGTGACCGCAGCGCGGGCCGATAACGGTCCCCATGGCGGCTACACCAATCTAACCGACAAATGCGCCGGATGCCACCGGGCCCACACTGCTGTGGGCGCCAACCTGCTAGCAGCGGCGGCGTCTCCCACCGACAAGAGCGTCTTCTGCTACACCTGCCACAGTGGGGGCCTGGGCGCCTACACCGACGTCAAGAATGGCCTCTTCCTCACTGGTGCTACGGGTATTATCTCCGGACAAGAGAACACCTATGTGCCACCAGGGAACACCTCCTTGAAGGGCGGGGGCTTCGTCAACGTCAGAATGAATCCTGACCTGACCGGCGCTCAGACACTAAGCGTGACTTCGAGTCATATGGTGACCGGAGGGTCGAACAAGGTTTGGGGATTCGGCGCTATCACTTCCACGGTTGACGCCGGGGCGGCCAACGTCTCGATGACTTGCACGAACTGCCATAACCCTCACGGCGGAGCCGGGGCTGGCAACACCGCCACCTATCGCTTACTCAAGGGCAATAATGCCAGCAACACACCGCTTTTCGCCAACGACACCGTCACGAAAACGGCCGACTACACCATCCCTGACGAAACGACCAAATACTACAATGTCGACTACGGGAATGACGGCAATTACTGGGCGCAACATGGCAGCGAAGGATCCTCCGGCCCGACTCAGAAATACGCGGCTTTGACCAGTTGGTGCGCCCAGTGCCACGCCCGTTATCTGGAGCCCATGTCCCACGATCCGGCGAATACCAATTCGGGCGATGCGGTCTTCCAGTTCCGGCACGGCACCAACGACACCACCAATGTGACCAGTTGCTTGAGCTGCCATTGGGGAGCCTGGTTCTATCCGCCTGCTCCAGGTTGTATCACCTGCCACGTGGCCCACGGCACCGGAGCCCGAATGGGGACCTATTCAGGGACCGTGCCCTGGCCTGATGGGGCCACTGCACCCAATAGTAACGGCCGAAGTGCGCTACTCCGCCTGGACAATCGCGGCGTTTGCCAGCAATGCCACCAGAAGTAACAAACGCTGGGTCTTATTCTTACATAGCGCGAGATGGGACAGGCTTGAAGACCGCTCCTTTTCACTCCCTCTGTCGCCCGTCTGGGCTATACCGATCTAGGTAACCCCCCCCGCCCGTTCCGGCGCCCTCTGACTGAGGATGTGCAATAACTAGATAGATCAAGGCATAATTATATTATGAATACAACAATTATGCGAAAGGTATTGACATACCCGGGTACTTCTGGTATAGTACTAGAGTACCGGAGGGCAGAGTAGCTTACGCTGGCTACTCATGCTCGAAACCGAGGGTGATGGCGCCTGGCGGGGGGATCAGATTCCCGCTGCCAGGCGTCTTTTGTTGCCCTAACGGAAGGGTAATGGCATGAGAAAGCTTCTTTTCATTGTTGCCTCGGTCGTCGCGCTAGGTCTTGGATTGGCCGGCTCGGCCCTCGCCGACAACGGTCCGCACGGCGGATACACCGATCTAACCGACAAGTGCGCCGCCTGTCACCGCGCCCATACCGCCGTCGGCACCAGCCTGCTAACCGCGGCGACCACGGCCACGGACAAAAGCGCCTTCTGCTACACTTGCCAT
>JAMDCE010000631.1:0-6882 GCA_023489135.1 Chloroflexota bacterium | reverse complement strand
ACCGCTACCACACCTCCTGGTCTCGAGGACACTGATGTTCCCGTCGCCAACGCCCCACTCGCCGGTGGTGGGTTTGAGAGTGTGAGGATGAATCCCAATTTCACCAGCGCGATGACTTTGACGGTCACCTCCAGTCATATGGTGACCGGCGGCGACAACATGGTTTGGGGTTACGGCGTCACTTCTACGGTTGCCAATCCCGGTGCCGCCAATACGTCGCTTACGTGCACCAACTGTCACAACCCCCACGGCAGAGCGGGCACCGGCGATACGCCAACCTACCGCCTTCTCAAAGGCGGCAGCGCCAACAACACGCCCCTCTTCAGCAATGGGACGATATCGCCTACGGCTACTTTCGACGTACCTGACGAGGCCCCTTATGCCAGATGGTACTTCATCGACGAATGGCGGGACGCCAACTACTTCGGCTATCACACTTACGATGCCTACCAGAACGGGCAATGGGTCAACATCAACGCGGCGCTGAGTGGCTGGTGCGCGCAGTGCCATACGCGCTACATGGCCTCATATTCGCCGACGGCCACACTTCCTTCGTCCACCGATTCCGGCGACGCCGTTTTCAAGTACCGGCACGTCACCAACAGATCCGATGACCTCACTTGCACCGGCTGTCACTCTGGAGCAAACTGGAATCCGCCCGTTCCAGGTTGCGTGAGCTGCCACGTGGCCCATGGCACCGGGACCTCGATGTCGCAGTACTCCGGCAGCGTGCCCTGGCCGGGTGGCACGACCGGCCCAAGTGGCAACGCTCGAAGCTCCTTGTTGCGCCTGGACAACCGGGGCGTCTGCCGGCAATGCCACAACCCAACCTAGGGGACAGGATCTGAAGATCTTCCCCTCCCTTAACCAGAAAGCCTGACTGCCGTTTTGGTGGCGGTCAGGCTTCACTTTTCCCAGCCTTCGAACGATGCTATCTCAGGGTGAGTTTGCCCACCCTCTAGGCGTTGGCGAGTTCGCCACCGGGCGCCCTTCCACCGAAGTTCCTTCAGGAAACCTGGCGCCAAGTTCCGCCCCAACCCTAGGACGTTATCCTCACCCTCGACAGCCAGACGAGGAAGCAAAGTGCTTCACCGCTTCGCCTAGCCCCTATCCCATTACCCTTGATTAGGAACCCACCACGCCGCTGACGATCTTGCGGAACTCATCCTCGTCGAGGAGCCTTTTCTTCTCCAGAGACTCTGCTTTAACCTCCTGAAGTATCGCGTTGGCCTGCTCATCGGTCGCCTTCGTACCGATTCTCTCCAGCCACATATTGATCGTGTCAATACCGCTATTCTTGCCCAGGACTATCTCCACCGGCTTTTGGCCCACCAGATCCCAATGGAAAGGGAAAACCTCGTCAATGTGCTCCGGTCCGGAGTTCTTGACCCAGCTGGCGATGATTCCCGACTCCACGTTGAAAAGCATGTCGCCGACGATGGGCCGGTTGGAAGGGATCTCCAGCCGCGAGAGTTCCCTCACCAGCTTCGACAACTCGTAAATCTTCTCGTACTTCAACCCAATGTCGATGCCATACAGGGTCAGCAGGGACAGGGCCACATCCTCCATGGCCGCATTTCCGGCTCTCTCGCCGATGCCTGTCACCGTGGCGTGGACCACTTCGGCTCCCGAGGCCAGGGCGATCACCGTGTTGGCCACGCCCATTCCAAAGTCGCTATGAAAGTGCGTCTCCAGAGGTTTCTTGATCCGCTCCCTGGTCTTCTTCACGAAATAACTGGCGGCGTGAGGCGAAAGAACGCCGAAGGTATCGACCAGCGCCAGGGCGTCCATATGGCCTTCGGTAGCTACCCTCTCAATTAGGTTGAGGTACCAGGTCATATTCGCCCGAGTGGCATCGATGGGAAAGAAAACGGTGTATAGCCCCTGCTCCTTTGCATAGGTCGTGGCCTTGATGGACAGATCAATGGCTTTCTCGATGGGCCAGCGGTAGGCATACTCCACCAGATGTTCGCTGGAGGGAATCTCCACCACGATGCCATCCACGCCGCAATCGACGGCTCGTTTAACGTCGTCCACCATGCAGCGAGCGAAGGCAAAGATCTTGGGGCCGAGATTGAGTTTTACAATCTCCCTGATGGCCGACTCGTCAGCTTTGGAGACAGCCGGCATACCGGCCTCGATTCGGTGCACCCCGGCCTCGGCCAATTTCGCGGCGATCTGAATCTTGTCCTCCTTAGTAAACTCGATGCCCGCCTGCTGTTCACCATCCCGAAGGGACACGTCGTGAATCTGGATATTGTCGGCAAAGGCAAAACCGGCGGTAGTGTCGTCGAGGTAGTTCCAGGGGCTTACAAAGAACTTGTCGCCCTTCCAGGGTTGGCTCATTTGCACCATCCTCCACTGCTTATCTAGATTGTAATACTGGGGCAACCAGCAAGAGGCTCGACTTCGCTTCTGAGTGAAAATGCCCTTGCCGATTCGGAACCACCCCTTCCCCGGCAAGAGGCTGGCCGAATTATATGTTGGCACCGCAACGACTGTCAAGCCTGCCGATGACTTTATGTATAGCCCTAATCTTGCGATAATGCTATAATAATTCCACTATGGCGCTGCGCAACCTGCCCATCAGGTATCAGATCATCCTTCCTTTCTCCTTCTTGATCGTCCTCCTGGCCTCCTCGCTGGTTGTCATTGTCCTCTATGGAATCTTTGCCGCAGAAGACAAACGAATGATTGCTGACCTGGAGGAGGCCATGAAAACTACCTCCTCCATGTTCGACCAGCATGAAACCAGCCAGCAACTGGCTCAATCAGAAGCCCTTGCCGACTCGGCGCCTGTCATCACCGCCGTGGAGAGGAAGGATACGACCGCACTGGAGCACCTCCTGCGGCCAGCCAAAGACCGTCTCGACCTGGACGCCATCTACGTCTTCGGGTCGGATCAGGAGCCTCTCACTGATCTTTCTAGTCCGTATCTAAAGGAGGTTCGGGAAGGCGGGAAAAGGGTGATCTGGGGGGCGCTGGCAGGCAGCCCGACCGCCGGTGTAAGCCAGACACCTGTCGGCCCTATGATCATCGCTGGCAGCCCGATCACGGGCACCTCCGGTCCGACTGCCGCTCTATTGACCGGCATCCTGGTGGATGACAAATACCTGGAACAGATCAAGAGCGTTGTGGGCGCCGACCTAAGCTTGTATGTTGGAGATCAGTTGGCCGCTTCAACGCTCGGTCAGGATGGACGCATAGCGCTGGAGAAAGCGACCCGAGATTCAATTCTCCATTCTGAGAGCACCGGGCTGACCTTTGTTTCCCGGCGGATTTCCGTCCCTACCAACTCGTATCTGGTGGGAGATCTGCCCGTCGAAATTGACGGGGACTCTCTCGGCACAGTAGCCGTGGCCGACTCCATCACGAAGATGGTCGCAGCACGAGCGGAAACTATGTGGGCGGCAGTGGCGGTGTCCGTCGCCGGTGTTCTGGCTGCCATGGCGACCGGATACTTCATCGCACGCCGAATTACCAAACCGCTGGAACATTTGGTCACCGCTACCGGAAAAGTAAGCCGAGGGGATCTGGCACAGGAGATTGAGGTGACCTCTCGCGATGAGGTTGGGCAACTAGCCAATTCTATCCACACAATGATCGCCGAGATCAGAGTGATCGACCAGATGAAGTCCGACTTTCTGGCCACGGTGTCCCACGAACTTCGCACGCCGCTTACGCTGATCAAGGGTTCGGTGGAGTTGCTGCTCGACAGCCAGGCCGGCGACACCAACTCCTCCCAGCGCAAGTTGATTGAGAATATCAATCGCTACAGCGACAGATTGGGCTCGCATGTTATGGATCTTCTCGATATGGCTCAGCTTGAGACTGGAAGACTCAGTCTGGATGTGCAGAAAACTGATCTGGGAAAAGTCGTTCTGGAAGCGGCCCGGGAGATGAGCGTGGTAATTTCTCAGAAGAAGCAGCAGCTACAGACTCACGTTCCCGACAACCTGCCAGAGTTTCTGGTGGACCGGCGTCGCCTGCACCAGATCCTCAGTAATCTTCTAACCAATGCCAGCAAATATACCCCGGAAAGTGGGCGTATCTCTATGTCCGTTTCCCTGGAGGAGACTGCTGTCATCGTCGACGTTAGCGACACGGGCCCTGGAATCCCCGAAAGTGAGCTCGATAAGGTTTTCGAAAGGTTCTACCGTACAGAAAGTGGTAAGCAAGCGAGTGGCACTGGCTTAGGCCTCAGCATCGCTAAGTCGCTGGTGGAACTCCACGGTGGTAAAATGTGGGCGGAAAGCGTCGTTGGCAGCGGAAGCAACTTCTGTTTTTCGTTGCCCAGAGAGGTTGTTTGGCACGAATGAAGATCTTAGTGGTGGACGACGAACGCGACGTAGTTAGCCTGATCGCTCTGGCCTTCAATCTCTACCGGCCCGATTATTCCGTGGTGGAGGCCTACGGCGGCGAAGAGGCCATTCGGAAAGTAGCGGCAGAGGATCCAGACCTGATGATCTTGGATGTTGCAATGCCCGCGTTGGATGGCTATGAGGTCTGCCGTCGAGTTCGAGAGAAGAGCGAGCTTCCCATCATAATGCTCACCGCGAAGACTTTGGAGGCTGACAAAATCAAAGGCCTCGAACTCGGCGCCGACGACTACGTCACCAAACCCTTCGGCCATCGTGAATTGATGGCTAGAGTCGACGCGGTGCTGAGGCGGAGCAGAGCCGCTTACTCTCCACCAAAACCAGATAGGCTCGAATGCAGGGATCTGGTCATCGATTTCCTTCAGCGGCAAGTGATCGTCCAGGGTAAACCCATCAAACTCACCAAGACCGAGTACGCGCTCCTTCATCATTTGGCGCGCAACGCTGGTCGCGTTCTTACTCAGTCTACCCTCCTGGCCAAGGTCTGGGGATATGAATACAAGGAAGAAGTCCACTACCTCAAGGTCTTCGTCCGCCGCCTGCGTGAGAAGATCGAGGCGGACCCTGGCAATCCTCGCTACATTCTAACCGAGCGAGGCGTAGGTTATCGCTTCAACGTCGACTAGAGAGTCCTCGATATAAGCCAGAGCTAAGAAACCAAGCCAGGTTCCGTCAGCCTTCTTTTCTTCCGTCACTTCTCTCTCCCGCAGTTTCTTAATCAATTTATTACGACTATTTTTACCCAGTTGCAACCTTCGCCGTGTAAGCTTGTGTTGTAACGGTAAGGAGAGAAAATGGACCTGGAGTCGATTCCTTCTGAAGAGACTGAAGAAAAGCCCAGCAATCTGAGGGATTCGGGATCTGATTACCTGATCTGCGCTAACTGCGAAATCGAAATTCAAGGGCTGGCCGTGTTCCGCGAAGGGAAGCCATTCTGCTGCGTTGGGTGCGCCGAAGGCGGGCCCTGCCTCTGTTGAGGCGAATCCGAAGGCTGGATGTGTTGGGGCTTGCCTGCCCGACGCACCGGGAATTCACCGCCCTCAAGGCCGGCAAGACCACACTCTCCACTTGATTCCTCTACAACCACCACCGCCCCTTGACAATTTGACGATAATCTGTTTCACTATTAGCAGCATTTTTCACAAACAACTGACAGCCGTTCTGGCCGAACGGTCGGAATCATTTCCAGACTGCCGTTTGAATCACTCCGCGCAGCCCACCGGGTAGTACCAGACATAGGACCAACGTCCTATTTCCCGTTGGGCCGATCCATACGATAATATATTAGGTAACAGCGACATTTCTGTGACCGCAATAGGCGTACTCAGGAATCTTCGCCTCGGTCAAGGCGAAGGATTTGCGTAGCTTGCAACTCTGGTCGTATTGCCAACTCCGCGATCAATTGAATTACTGCGAAGGCTATGCTGACGATGGCATAGCCCGCTACGGTGATGGGTGCCCGCGTATCCAGAGTTGCGGGTGGCCTTTTTCTTTTCTTTGAGACTCCAGGTTTCTGGGAACCATTTCAAAGGAGAAGGTTGGTGTCAAGACTCCCTTTCCACCGGCTTATGAAGATCGTTATCCCTGCCCTCATCGTTTTCCTCGCTGTCCTGAGCATCCCGGTCTACCGCCAGGTCACCGGCGAGGCCCTTCCTTTCTCGCTCCAGGCTCGCACTCCATCCTTGACTCCTCTTCGTTCCCTCTTCGAACTTAACGATCTTGGCACTGTTCAACCGGAGCAAACTCAAGTCCTCTCCCTCACCCCTTCTCAGGACGGCCGCATCTACATCGGCACTGCCTACCTCGGCCAGCTCTCGTTCTATTCTGGCTCCTTTACCAGCGCTGGTCAGGCCACTCCAGGAGGCACCAGAATCTATTCGCTTGCTACCGGCAAGGATGGCAACATTTACGGTGGGATGGATAACAACGCCTACTTCTTCGCCTACTATCCCTCGGATGGCTCCTTCAATCCTCTCGGTCAGGCCGTCTCTGAGGAACAGGAGGTCAAGGCGGTCGTCTCGGGACTCGACGGCCTCATCTACGGCGGCACCGCTCCCAACGGTCACTTCTTCGTCTACGACCCTTCCCAAGGTGGTAGACCTGTCGACCTGGGTCAGCCCCTCGCCGGGGAAGCCAGTATCTCCGCGCTTTCCGTCGATTCCAACGGCCTTATCTGGGGAGGATCCAGCCCTTCGGGCTTTGTCTTCTTCTTCAATCCTAACTCTAGATCCTTCAGCCAGGTTGGCCAGACCTCCTCCGCTGTCACGGCCATCGCCGCCAAGGCTGGCTCTATCTTTATCGGTACGTCCACAGGCCGCCTTTTCTCCTTCTCTCAAGCTAATGGACTCTCCGATCTCGGTCAGGCTACCGCAGACAACGGTCGTATCGAGACCCTCACCGGTGGATCTGATGGTCGGATCTATGGGGGTACCTATCCTGACGGTCGAGTCTTTGCCTACGATCCTGTCTCCTCCGCGTTCATCGACCTGGGCTCTCCCGTTAA
>JAMDCE010000253.1:8237-12365 GCA_023489135.1 Chloroflexota bacterium | reverse complement strand
AACGATCGTCCCCATCAGGGCCACGAGCTTGCGGGGCTCTCACCGAACGAGTATGCCGCTCGAAGGGTCGCTGCCTGACATCAGCGGGACCACGACACAGTTTCCGGGTTTTCTTCCATCAGTACCCGGCCAATTATCCGCAAACTTTCACAGAGTCAACGACCTCACCCCGTAAGGATCAGTCCTCTGACGGCGATCTAACGCCGCTTCGCCCAAACTAATCATACCATGCAGGACAAGCAAGCGAGGCAGGAAGCGATACAGATAGGCAAGATCACAATTTGGTGTGTCACTTGTGGCGCGGAGAAGCCGTTCGGAATCTCATGCCCGAGTGGCTGCGATTACACAAACACGCCGCTGTCACGTGGGAGAAATAACTGGCGGTCGAACACAAAGGAGTCGAGTGATCCATGTTGAGGTAAGAATGCTGTCGGTGCTGTGGAAATGTTCACTGCGTTGGGAAGAAAGAACCATGGCAGGACACAAGCTGGTGTTGGCGCCCGCGCAATGGCATGGTATGCAATAATCGCAACTGTTCAACGTCAACTAGATTTACCTATGACGACAATTCATGCACATTAACAAATTAGTCCGGTACGGATAGACCGACATAGCGTAGGAGCGCTTGAGAGCCGTTGGCGAACCGGTCTAGGAAACTGTCCACCTCCTCGCGCAGGTCTTCGAGCCAGTCGGCCAAACGGTGCATATGCAGGACCTCCTGCTTGAGCCAGCGCCAAAGCTTCTCAATGAAGTTGATCCACGAGGCATAGGTGGGCAAAGGCATGAGTTGAACCGGCAAGCGAAGCTCGCCCCAACGCCGCTGCGCCTCACGGCGAGGTATCGTTCGCCAGTTTGATGGATGAGAGCGCGCAACGCGGAAGTGTTCGTTAATCGAGAAGGTCAAGGGATCGCCTAGATTCGATGTGCCTGCAAAGCGTACGCACGCTACTGTCTGCACGTCTCGCAGAAACACGTGTGTCGTGCCGTACTGTTTGCGGAGATCAGCGAGCTGTTGAGGCCCTTCGTATGGCAGAGATGAGGCCGTAAACGTGGTACGAGAGAACGTAACCGGCAGGAAATTGAGACGAAGCTCATTCTGGTGGCTTCCCCCACCTGATTGGACTTACTCCGATCCAAGTCCACGGACTAAGCTCTCCATTGCACGTACTCTCATCCTGCGGCCCGCCACGTCACCGCGGTCATGGAGCCATGCACACAGTTGTCCCAAGCGTGTAGGCAAATCCTGTACGGTGCACAACGGCGATCGATGACCAAGACATTCTAGATCTCATCCCTTCTAGGTATGGCAGGTTCCTTGTAGTTTAACACACCCTCTCCATACTCGCGGTGTCTTTAGCTTTTCCTCTTGGCGTTCTGATTCTTAACCGCCGCGGCGAATATCTGTTCTACTTGCTTCATGCCGGTTCTGGTGGGAACCTCGCGGGTATGCTTATAGCCGATCACGGTGATGATCTCGCCTTTTGTCAGCTCCTCCGCCGCCTTCTTCGCTTTCTCGTCAAAGAACAATACGTTGTGCCACACGGTCTTCTCGCCTTGATGCACCGCCAAGGGCATACGGGCTATGAGGCGTTTATTGGGAGTCTCGCGTAGTTGGGGCGCTCGTCCTACCCTACCCGTCAGCACAACCCGTCCTGGTTTCTCAGGATGACCGGGTTCTTCCTGCGTATGCTCGACTGTCGAGGTAGGCACTGATGACAACTCATCTTCAGGAACGCTGCTCTCAGACGCCGTCGGAGTCTCACGCCGTTCCTCCTGAACCGCTGCCCTATTGTCAGCAGATAAGCCTATAGCGGTCAACGTGAAGCTGCCGCAGGGCTGGAGAAAGAAGGTGGAGCGGCTGGTCTGATCGCGGGACTCAATTTGCACAAGCTTCTCTTGCGCCTTGACGGTGGTGACATTGGCTAGGTCCAGTTGCATTGACGGATTACGATAGCGGACTAAGAGACGCTCGGGATATAAGTGGAACTCGCCGGCGATATTGTGCTCGGCCTCAGGAATCGTGAACCGATGGACGCGGCCTAAGGCGACGTCCCGCAGTTCCTCACCAGGCGCCTTCAGCGTATTGCTTACGCCGGCGATATCCCATGCCTTCTTCTTTCTTTCTGCGGATTGTCTTTTTGGCTCTCGTTCACTCATAAGCTTACGCACTCCATCACCGCGGCCTTGGCCCTGTCAAAGTCGAATCGCTCCTTCGGAATCTCGGCGAGGTGCTGCTCAGCTTGACACAGAATCACGGGGATCATTTGGTTTTGGCCGTAGCTAACGTGCTTGGTCAGGCGATGCTGGAGGGCTTCGTCGTAGAAGAGCATCAACACGCTCTCTTGAGTGGCTAAGGCAGCAAACTCGCAGTGCTGCTGTTGATCCTCGATATTTGTGAAGGTCTCAAGGGCAAGGGGATTGTCGGGCTGATCGTAGACGCGAACGACGGTGCGAATGACAGGAGCAGCGGGATGCTCGTAGAGCTCGTGTCGAAAGTGGATCGGGACACGGCCGCGAATGCTGTGAATCTCTTGAATGGGGGCCTTCACGACGAACGCAGTGCCGTGGTCGGTTCCGTGCATCAGACACGCCAGAGGCCTATCTTTGAAGAACTCGGCCAACTCTGGCGGTAGGGGAGAGCGTCTGATGGGCTCGCTATCGAAATGTCTGGGCTGTCGCTCCTTTCCAGTCATAGGTTCAGGCGTAGGACAATATAAGCATAAGACAGCTTGCTTGTCAAGCTGCATCCTCGTCGGGTAGGGGGCAGTCTCAAGAGAAACGTTTAGGCGCACCTGCGGCCACGAAGCCGTAGTAATAGGTGCCATATCGGCGTCGCCGGTGCGGCGAGCCGGCCCTACAGGAGGGTGCCGACCTCTGCCGAGTGCCGCCCAAGTCCCTCAGTCGTCAGCATCGGGTCTGACCGGTTCGGAAGAGATCGCAGACCATTCCAAGCACACTACGATGTTCGTTAGCCCTCTCCACAGAAGCCAACTTCAGCGAGTCGTCAGCATCGCGTCTGACCGGTCCGGGTGCAATATGATACTTGTGGATGATATCGGCCCGAGCGTGATTGATGCCGAGTCGGATTCTCACGATTTGCTGATTGGCCTCCTGGGCCGTGCAGTACACAGAGCCCAAGAAGGCGGTCTTCCGTTTTATCTCGCCGATGTAGTTGTCAGACTCTATCTCATATTCCAAATGCAGAAAGAGCATAGTCGGCGGCTTATCGGCTACTACCGATGCGGCAAATCCCATTCGGATCAGTTGTCGCGGAATTATGGTTGCGACAGTGTTGATGCCAAGTAGCGGTATCACTACCTCACGGCAGTTCCGAAAGACGAGACATTCGCCATCAACGCTCAACGTGCCGCGTCCCGACTGCCACTCGGTGTCACTGTAAAAGTGGATGCTTTCGTTCAAAGACCTGACAGGCATGGTATCCTCCAATCGTAACCTGGGGTATCATACTTGGATGCAGGCGGTAGTTCAATAGGAAACCAGTCCCAAGGGTTTCCCCTGGTAGCTCGTCTAGCAGCTTGATGGCCAGATCTGTAGGAGGCTCCTGTGAGTTGAACATAACAACCATCGGTATGGCCTGTGTGGCTGGATCCACTCGGACGTGGTGTAGTATGGCTGATTTTCGCTCGTGTCCAGCGACGAGGTCGAGCATGTTGGCATCCGGGGCATAGCGCTTGGCGACTTCCAGCACTTCCGGCGGCATAAACACCTGCTTCGCTCAGTAACAACTCGTGCAACGTCAGCAGGTCGGGAACCTCATTGGCTGCCAGCACCTGCTTTCGATTCGGCACACGAGCACCTCCTGCCGCCTTAACATAATCGCCCCACAATACGTGCCTTCATACCGCATCCGCTGGCGTGACACAATTCACAGCACAACCTACCTTCTTCAGCTAAACACCTTCCCCTGAAACAAAGCCACTACCCGTCGTCGCCAACGAAGATGGTGCGGCTCACCGTTGGCGGCTTAGGAGAAACCTGCTGCTCGACTTCCTTGAGGACCTCTTCTCTTGGCGTCATGAGCATTCTGGCATAGCGCTCTTTTAGCTCGTGGAGGGCCTCCCGACCACGCTTGGGTGCTCGAAGAGTGAAGGTGCGAATCTTGGCCGT
>JAMDCE010000253.1:3520-8227 GCA_023489135.1 Chloroflexota bacterium | reverse complement strand
CCACAGACACAAAGGCCTCGCGCGGTTTGAGCGTTTCCAAAGCCAGGACCCAGCTCTCAAGCTGTTCTTGGAGCGCAAAGTAGACGGGATGGGTGCGATCCACCCGGAAGGGGTCGACGATTTCGTGTTTGATCAAATAGGGATCGAACTGGCCAAAGCGTGGCGCAGCCCATTCCGCGTCGCTTCTGCCTAGCCTAAAAGCTACCTCGATAGAGTTCTGTAGAGCGCCCCTAAGTCTCGTCGACAATTGGCTCCAGGTCTGGTGAGCCAATGTCAAATACAAACCGTACTTGCGAGCCAGGCTCAAGACCCTTGCCAGAGCCTCCTCGCTTTGCGCCGAGAACATCGAGAACTCGTCCATGATGAGCTGGTACTGCCGGCGCTCCTCTTGGGGTACGTTCGATCTTGAGAGTGCGGCAACTTCAAAACCTACGCTGATGAGGCAGCCTAGGAATTTCTGCGTCTCCTCATCCAAGCCGCCGAGATCAAAGATCACCGCCTGGCCGGAGTCCATGATGCGGCGAAACTGCAGCGCGTTCGTGTTTTGGCCAAGCGAGTAACGAAGCGTTGGCGAGAAGGTAAGCAGGAAGACCCGACGCAAAGTGCTCTCGATCATTAGCGGTGCTTCCTTGCCCCAGTGATCGAACCGATTATGGAAGAATTCGATGATCTGAATGTCAGAGACGTTCTTCAGAAGACTGTCCCTATATCCCTTCTCGGTGAGAAGTTTTGGCAAGGTGGTGATTGGTAGGCGGTTTTGGACCAGAACGAGGACGGATGCGAGCAAGATGTTCTCGAAGTTTGGTGCAGAGCCATCCGCCAGGGCCGGCCAAGCGCGCTTGCATGTTTCGACAACATTGCGAGCAATTGAATGATCGTCGTAGGGCTGGCAAAGAGCGTTGAAGGGCAGATAGTAGTCGTGCCGGCCAAAATCAATGTAAAGCAGCCTGCGGAAGGCGCGTTCATCCTTGAAAAAGCCGGCGGAAAGAAGGGCTGCTAGCGCATCGCTGGCAAGGTCGGAATGCGGGTCAATCAGGGCGCAACCTACCCCTTGGTTTACGAGTTGCAAAAACATGCTGGCCAATAGCTTGCTCTTCCCTTGCCCTGTTACGCCGATAACGTGCTTGTGTGTGGCCACATCTTTTGGTCCCAGCACAAAGGGCAGATTGATTAGGGGCGGACCGGGTGTCCCCAATATCAGCTTGGGCGATGACAAGAAGGGCCAGGGCAGGGACATCTGAAGCCCCCCCTAATTGGCGGTCCTTAAAGACGAATCGGTTTCAAGTAGAGCTAGTGGTGTTGAATCAAAGGGGCGCTGCCAAATGGGCGCGCAGAACACTTGGTGGGGATCAGCCGCGGCGGGATCGAGCATAGCAAAGCGGAAGAGGTCAGCTTGATCCTTCTCATTGATCGCTTCCAGCTCCTTCTCCGTCCAGGCAAGGACTTCCCTCAGACGCCGTTCACCGCTCATGATCACGAAAACGACGGTCAGGCTTTGCGTTCCGAAAGTCTGTTGATACTCTCCTTTGACGAACTCGACAAAGCCCCTGACTTTGCGCTGAAAGGGTTTTCGTTCTACGCCACCTGAGCGATCGATCTCTATGGCCAGGCAAGTCTGCGCTTTTTCCTTACGAAGATCGAGGTAACAGTCCGGCACAATGCCAATGCGTTCTTTGCCGTCCAGCACGTAGACTGGGTTACGTTTTAGAGTCCGCTCATGGAGCATTTCGGCGATCCCGATGCTGCTTGTCGCCTTGACCAGGCGCTCGGCGAGAATCAGGAAGTCGTTGATTGCCAACGTGTGTTCAAGGAAAAGCCATTCTCGTTTGGCTTGCTCGGTCGAACGAAACCGACCGATTGGCGCAACGTCACCGGCTTTCAGGTAGGCAAATCCCTTCTTGTCCAAAGTGTAGATGGCCGGTGAGCTTCCAAACGGTGTAGGCGTAGGCAGAAAAAGCCTTTGGAGGTAGCTGGCGTGAAATAGACGCTTGAGGTGCTCTTGAGTGTAGGACAGCGAGGATGGACTGAATAATAGGCGAGTCAGCTGAGGCGCAGAAAGATAGTGGAAACGTCCAAGCGCCTCGAGTATCAAGCGCTCAGGCCGACCGATCCTGATATCGGCAAAACCGGCGGCTCGACGGTAGCGCGGAAGACGCTGGTTTGTTGGATAGACAGTAGGTTCCATAGGTCAGGTATTGCTTGCAGAAGGACATTCTATATTATGCAGGCTCGGTTGCTAGGTGTCAAGAACCTAGAGTCTTTTGCCTCCGGCCCGCCGTCTGGAGCACGGCGGGACAGGGCTGGATAAGCCCAATGGTTTGGCGGTCGATTTGCCCGCCCGCTAGCAGAGCCGGCAGGTTTGCCGTTAGGCCAGCTTGTTCGCCGCTTGGGGATGGAGGTTCAAGGAGGAAAGCCACAAGCGGCCAGCTTGGAGCCCCTTTAGGGGATGTCCAGTCCCGAGCGCCGCAACTGCAGACAGATTGTTCCCAAACCTTTCAAACACATTTCTTACTCATTCAGATAAGTTGAACATTTGGGGCTGGTTGCGCGAGGGACTGGACAGGGGTAGCCGCCGACAAGCTGGCGCAGGGGAAGAGCACGATCGAGCGACGCGAGATGGTGCGACCTCTGCGAGCGGAGAGTGTCCTGTAGCGCATCGAAGCAGTGCGAAGCCTGCTGAGTGGAGCGGAGGGACTCTCGGAGCGTCCAGCGCGGAGGCCTGCCTTTTTCCGCCGCGGCGGACACGATCAGGCCGTTCGGCGGCTACCCCTGTTCGCTTGGAGGCACACCCCGAAGGGCTTTCCTCCTTGCTTGATTCGGTAGCGTCAGCTGACCGCCTGAACAACTCCGCTGTTCGAATGCCTTCTGTACTCAACAGAGGCGTAGGTGTTGGAGTAGGCTCTGGCGTAGGCCTTGACTGGACTAGACCACAACCTACATAGTTTTTGTCACTGCCAGCTATCTGAACAAAAAGAATGTCCGCAATCACGGACTTGGTTTCGCAAACAGAATGTACTCGAGGAATTTCCTGTTTCATATTCCTGCAACCAAGCTGGTGTCCTTTCTACTCCTAAACACGGGAGTTCCTCTCTCACTCCTTGTCGATAGTGCTGGCTGTCCACTCACGTGGCCAACTCTGTCTGCTACGGGCAACTCGTGCCGAGCGTAACGCGATTCGGAAAGCGGTTGGGTGTCGTCGGTCTGCTTTAACGGATCAGACAACCCTCGCTCGCGACAGAGCCGACGCACGATTCCGACGAACAACGCACCGCGGCTCAGGCGAATACTGCCGTCGCGTCTGGCCTCTTTGAGAAGAGCGAGTGCCTCAAAGACCAGGTCTTGCGAGCAACGCCCGGCGATGGCGCGGTAGCAGCCAAGGCTATGGGCATCGTCCGTAACAGCCATGATTTGCTGGGCGAGCCATTCGACGTGACTGCTCGCTTTCTTCTGTATCAGCTTTCGATCTAGAAGCGCCTTGATCGGCTGCCATCCTTGGGGCGGTCTACTGCTCTCCTCCATCACAGACTCTTCAACCCCATTAACGGCTTTTGTTTGTTTCATTTCTTCTTCTTGTTGGGGTGACATTTTTGTCACCACCCCCGCGACATAAATGTCATCCCTATTTCGACCAAACATCCCCTCCTGCTTGCTGTCGGGTTCTTCGATGTACAGCACGCTCGGCTTGCCGCGACGGATGATGCGGGTCAGCAGGCCGGCGCCGATCAGCTCAGCAAGGTGACGTTGGACGGTTCTTGATGTAGTGTGTCGAAGCTGCGCCAGCCGGCCAATCGTAGGAAAGACGTAGCCTTTGCGGCCCAGCCTACTTGGCTCGTACCAGTCGTGGCTGTAGATCACCAGGTATGTTAGCTTCGCACCATCGGAAACCTGCGGGTAGCCGATGAGCACCACGTTCGATACTATGACATAATCTTTGACTGCGGAGCTGCGGTGACGCAGCAAGCATCTTTCCCCACCATTATTCCCCTCTACGATGTTTTGCATGGCATAATCACCATTATCACGTCTCCGCTGGCACTGTAAACCAGTTTCATGGGTGGTTGGGAAGGTTAGAAGCCAACTTCCCAACCAAGAAGGAAGGTAACTGGGAAGGTTGGAAGTTGGGAAGGAAGCTGGTTTGGAAGGAAAGAAGGAAGTTTCCTGGGAAACCAGTAAACCAGTAAAGCGGCAAGTTGGCCCAACTAAGGGAGTATTGCAAGCGACTACTTGACAACTCGGTATCACTTATGTCATATATGAAAGAAGTGGGGTAGTGACAAGGGGACTCCACACGCGACAATAAATAACATGGATTTACCTTACCTGAAGTTCTACGGTTTAAAAGAGGAGCCCTTTTCGACGGTGCCGTCGCCGCGTTACCTGTTCTTGACGGCGGTACACTCCACGGCCCTGGAGAAGACGTCTTACGTCGTCGGTGCCAAGAAAGGCTTGGCCTCGGTCTTTGGGGATACCGGGACAGGGAAGTCGTCCTTGGCTCGGCTGTTACACCAGAAATTCCTCGACAACGGCTTCACCTCGGTTCTTCTAACCAACCCCAACTACCCGACGCAAAACAGTCTGCTGCGCACCATCGCCCAGGAATTCGGCACCGCGCGCACGGATAAGAGCTTCAAGGGAATGCTAGACATCTTCAAGGCCTTTCTTCTGGAGCAGGCCCTCGATCAGGGAAAGACGGTTGTACTCATCATC
>JAMDCE010000253.1:848-3510 GCA_023489135.1 Chloroflexota bacterium | reverse complement strand
ACTATGGGGTTTCCTCAGCTTGAGCTGCTTCGCCAGTTGATCAACGTCGAAACGAATCAAATGAAGCTCTTGCAGGTGGTTCTATTTGCTCAGGAGGAGTTGCGTCTGAAGCTAGCTCATGCCCGCGCCCGCAACCTGCGAAGCAGGATCGTCTTGGCCTCAACCCTAGAGCGTCTGAGCGTGCAAGAAGTGTCAGAGATGCTGGCTTTCCGGTGGCAGGTAGCCTCGGGCGGGGGAGCGCACCCCTTTTCCGAGGATGGTCTGACGGCTCTCTGCGAACATTCTGAAGGCATACCACGAGAAGCGACGATTCTAGCCGATAACGCTTTGCTCCTCGGCTTTTATCGCAAGCAGCCGGTGATCGACAAGCAGATCGTCGAGGATGCTGCAGCCGACCGACACAGTAGCCTGGCTGGGAAGGAGTATAAGCGTGATCAGTAAGGACCCGTTCAGCGGGATGCGATTGTCGGAGCAGGCGGGCACGGGAAAGCTCGACCAGCGTCTCTTTGCCCCTGAGCCAGCGCCAGTGCCATCGTCACGAAAACCAGACGCGTTGCCCAGGTCCGAACCAGAGAAGCCGTTGGTTGCGCCGAGTGCTTCCCCACCCACTCCAGCCGCTCCAACCAAGCCGAAGGCACTGGGCATGGCATCCCGCTTTGACCTTAGCGAAGAGCCGCTCTATAAGGCATCCTTCCTGTTCACACAAGAGGAACTTGAGGCGCTGGAGGACCTGAAACTAGAGTTGCGGCGCGAATACGATACCAAGGTCACCAAGAATGCGCTCATCCGCGCCGCACTGCACATTCTACTTGAGGACCACGCTGCCAATGGCAAGCGCAGCTACGCCAGCCGGAAGATCCTGAAGAAGTGACGATGTTCGGCGGCTGAAGGTTTAGCCTGTCGTCTTCTTCGATTGCTACAGCAACCCAGCGATTGTCGGGCGACTTCACTTAGCAGCCTATCAATCTATGAGTTGACCCGCCTGCTATAATCTCCCAATATGCCCTCACCGGAATTCAGCGAGCGCCAGCTCACATCTGACATTTTGCTCGACCGCCTAGGCTCAATCCCGCGGAGTCTGATGACTCAAGTGGCAACAGAGACTGGCCACCCTGTGGTTCTTCGTCCCAGAGGACCTGATATTCACGGCAGCTACGCCCACATCTCTTATGCCACTGGCAATGAGCCCCACGCCATCTTCATCAGCCAGGAAGCGACACCGTTCCTGGACTACCTCGTCAGCCATGAGTGCGCCCATGCCCTGCGTATGTTTGCCGTCCCTGAAAAGGAGCGGCTGCTAGGCTATGCCGACAAGCGCCATCACGAACGCGCGGCCAGAGCTTTGGTGCCTTCCATTAGAAAACTCTGGAAAAACGAGCTGGGGGAGCGAGCTGGGCAGATCGCCGCCATCTACCACCAAGGCATCGTCGGCCAAGTCGTCAACTTTCCGGCTGACCTTCGGATTGAGAGTTGGCTCTACGAGCAATATCGTGACCTGCGGCCAATGCAGGCCACGGCATTGCGAGTCAACATCGAAGAACTTACCATTGGGCTAGACCCCGAGGTGCAGAGAACCAGCCCAGCCCTTGTCTTTCGAATTCAGAATTCCCTTAACGCTGCCTACTCAATCTTCATCGCGCGACTTCTGCGTGACTCAACCCTCGCGGAACCGCATCAGCAAGCGGGTTTTGGCGCGATCGGCGAGAAGCTGGCTGAGCAGGTCTGGCAGACACGCTTCGCAGACTACGGCCAAGACAGGCGGGATGCTGAAGATTGGGCCAAGCGGTTTTGGGTGGCGCGCTGGTTCACCTGGCAGCATTACCGGGCGTGAAATCAGAACAGCGCCCGCACGATCACCCTATCCGGACAAACCAGGCACAGCAAGAGCAGCTGCATATATTCGTATCCCCGCCGCCACGTTAAGAAAGGACTCTTCGTCCCTCTTTTGCAGGGGTTTGCGCTTCGCTTCAATAAACGCGCTCACTATCGTTCGCCTGCCCTTGCGCGGTTCATCCCCGCTTTTCGATTCGATACTTATAGCGAAGGCAGCAGCCTTCGCAATTCTGGAAATGGCGACCATCCTAC
The DNA here is from genome assembly GCA_023489135.1 of Chloroflexota bacterium. The sequence continues at coordinate 1,425 of JAMDCE010000253.1, read as the reverse complement.
TCAAACCCAACGGTCGCCGCGTCACAACCCTCGCAGCCGAACGCTTCGGCTATCCGTGTCAACCCCTTTGCCATTTCCCTGAGATTCGTGAGCAAAACCGCTTGACAGAAGGGAAGGCGTCTGCTAGCATACGGCCCGTCGAAACCCCGTAAACTCGTAGTATCCTATCGTTCTGCACCAATGGCGGCGCTATCCCAGCGGGGCGGTGGTGTGGGTGGATGTGGTGAGATCAAATGCTCGCCACGGGGGGAGATGCAGAGCCGACCATTGGCTGGGTGGTCGGCTTGTTTTATTGGCGGACAACTGCCATAAGCGGGGTTTGACGCTAGCTTTTTCTGAGGCCGCGTGCCTAATGGGAGGCTGCGATGTTTCGTATTCGTCTTCTCCTAGCAACTGCGATCCTTCTTAGCTTCTTGGTTCCTGCTTCCCCTGTTATCGGCACCTCAATAGTTGCGAGGTCATCGGATGTTGAGTCGACCACGAAATTGAGATCCCCGCTGGTGTCCTCTTCCACCTCAATCCTACTCGCCCCGTCTTTCGCCCAGCTAGTACGGCGGGTTGGCGAGACATTTTACAC
>JAMDCE010000253.1:0-838 GCA_023489135.1 Chloroflexota bacterium | reverse complement strand
GTCGGGAGATCCGGCGCCTACCGGTTCGTTTTCCGTCGATGATGCCATGGTTCTAACGGTAACACGACCTGATGGCAGCGTGGTCACATGGAGCCGCGTTTTCGAAGTAGGTTGCTATGCAGTTTATCCCAGCGGCCCAGTGGACATCACCAGCTTGTTTCGTGCGGGGGTCAATACTGTCTCCATCCGCTTGTACGATGTATGCGGTTGGTGGGAGGGTAATTGGCCGATATTCCTGACCTACACACCTGCTACTGCTGACCTATCGATCACCAACTCAGCCTCGCCTAACCCGGCGACCGTGGGCACCAACTTGACCTACACAATTGACGTGACCAACAATGGCCCCTCGCCTGCCACAGGCGTGACGCTCACTGATACGCTGCCTTCGGGCGTGCTCTTCCGCTCGGTCTCATCAAGCCAAGGAAGCTGCACGGGGATGAGCACGATCACCTGTTCCCTAGGGAGCTTGGCCAACGGTGCCAGCGCTACGGTTACAGTCGTGGTTAGACCCAAGGGGCCGCAGACGATTACAAACATGGCGACGGTGAGCGCCGGCGAGCCGGATGCTAACGCAGCGAACAACACGGCCACCATTGGGATTGCGGTGGGCCCACCCGAGCCGGATTTCTCGCCAGCCCCGATTGCCGCCGCCTCGGCGAGCATGGTCACGCTCCGCGAGTTCCTTGGGCCAGAAGACGACCTAGAATTCGTGAGGCTGCTGAAGCTTGCGTTCGACGTCTCTCTGTGCACTTCCGATGCTGCCTACGTCGTCTATCCTGTTGTCGCCAGTGGCGGGGCGTTACCACCCAATCCGGTGCCGGTGAACATGGCGCAA
>JAMDCE010000578.1 GCA_023489135.1 Chloroflexota bacterium | reverse complement strand
CGCCGCGGCGGCAGCCCTCTACCCCCTTTTTGCGGACTTAGGTGTTCTGAGATTGGTTCGGCAGATAGCCCAAAAAGGTCGAGGTGCTCTCTGCTCTAAGCTCTTCGGAGCTCTCGGGTCGGCTGCGCTCTTATCCATTGTGTTGGAATATTGGTGTTTGAAAACTTGACATAATGATAATACCGGTATATAATGGCGCCCTACGGTGGGAGCGTAGATTTCCACTGCAGTATCGCAAAACGTCATTATGGTGTCGCAAAGAGTGGCATAGGACGGTTGCCTTTCACCGGCCTATGCCACACCAGTCGATAGCCTGCGTTTCACGACAATTTGCGCTCCATTTGCGTGGAGTCGAGAAGGACAAGTGAGTCGCCGTCTCTTGCAACGACGAGGACCAAGCATCGCAATCACTCTTGCGTTTGAGGGGGTGGGCTTTGTGGCCGACCAATAGATGACCGGGCGTCAGGCGCGGCCGCGGATTCCCTTTCTTCTGTCCCATGTAATGCCTGGAGGACATCTCCGGGAGAGATAGGCGCTGATGACTGCGCCAGAGGAGCGCCTCGCGCACTGAGCCACACGAAATCTATCCAGGAGGGAGCTTATTGCGTTAACTGAGTAGCTGGCCGGTCCCGGTCAAACGGAATTGATCGAACGAAAACCTTTCCACGAAAGGGAAGAAGATCTCAAGACAGGGTGGCAGGAAACGACTTTCTTGCCGGTCAACGGTCTGGATCTTCAAGCTGCGTGGGACTGTTATAGTCCGAGATAGCACCCGGTGCCTGGGGCGACTTGCGGCTACGACGGCCTGCGAACGCAGCGCTCGGAAAACCATGGCGACTAACAGAAAGGCAACACTTGGTGGACACATTTCGGCGGCGAAAAAAGGGCTACTTTGCGCTAATCTCAGTGGCCAGCCTCTTCGTGTTTCTCTTGGCAGCCTGCGGGCCTGTCTTTACCCAAGCGGCTAACAAGACCCCGGTAACGGCGGCCAATACTTCCCCGCTTCAAGCACCTGGCAACCCTCCCACTCCGACCGTCAGCAGGGAGAAGTTGGATGCCCTGTCTAAGCTCAACTATCTCCACACTGATGGCACCAAGATCGTTGATTCCAAGGGAAAAGAGGTCAGGATCACGGGGGTAAACTGGTTTGGCGCTGAAACTGGCGTGCTGGCGCCTCACGGCCTGTGGGAGCGAAATTACAAGGACATGCTGGACCAGATCGTCTCACTTGGCTACAACACCATCCGTCTACCTTTCTCCAATGAGTTGCTGGATACCAACCAGCAGCCTCCTGAGGGCATCGACTTCTACAAGAACGAGGATCTGAAGGGACTGAACGGACTTCAGATTATGGATAAGATCGTCACTGAGGCGGGTAAGCGGAACCTGAAGATCATCCTCGATCAGCATCGACCCACTAGCCTCGGACAATCGAAGCTCTGGTACTCCGATGCCCTTAGCGAGCAGCAGTGGATCAACGACTGGAGGTTCATGGCGCAGCGCTACTACGGGAATGACACAGTGATCGGAGCGGACCTGCACAACGAGCCCGCTGGCGACGCGACCTGGGGAACGGATGATCCCAAGACAGACTGGCGCCTCGCGGCCGAGAAGGCGGGGAACGCCATTCTGGACGTAAACCCCGCCTGGCTGATCGTCGTCGAGGGTATCGAGAAGTCCGAGGATGACTTTGGCAACGTCCTCGACTGGTATTGGATGGGTGGTTCGCTTCAATTTGCTGGCACGATGCCGATCAGACTGAATGTGCCTAACCGGCTGGTCTACAGCGCCCACGATTATGGTCCGGGCGTCTACTTGCAGGGCTGGTTCAAGGATCCTGACTTCCCGAAGAACCTACCCGAGGTGTGGGATCACCACTGGGGCTACATTGTGAAACAGGGTGTTGCTCCGCTGCTGTTAGGTGAGTTTGGTGGAGAGTCGGTAGGCACCGATGTCGAGGGAATCTGGCAGCGCGCGCTGGTCCAGTATTTGAAGGACAACGGCATAAGTTACACCTACTGGGCTTTCAACGGCAACTCCGCGGATACCGGTGGCCTCCTGAAAGACAAGGACTGGAAGACCGTAATCCAGGACAAGCAGGATCTCTTGACCACCTACCAGTTCCAACTGATGGAGAACGTCAGTCCTGAGACCGTGGACACGTCGGTCCAACCAGACCCTCGGCCCGCTGGCCAGGCGGTGAAGGGTCTTCATCAGGACACGACCAGGCTCAAGTGGACCAAGGAGCTGCAGCCAGAGATCTACATCGCCAACCAGACCGACAAGCCTATGGATATCTCCGACCTGGAGGTGCGCTACTGGTTTGGACCGGCCGGAACCGAGGGCAAGAATACCCCGAAGGACCAGGTCGTCCGGGTAGACAGCGCCAAGACTATTGGCAAGCCCATAGAGCCGTCCAGCGTCAAGACGGAGGTGCTACCGTACGCAGGCAAAGAGACCGTCGACACGATTTACTACGTGAAGATGACTTTTGCCAAGGGCACCATCGTCCCGCCGCGACTGCAATCTGGCTTCCGGCTGAACATTACGCAGGCCGATGGACAGGCCTACTACCAGGAGGGTCACTACAGCTACCGTGACTACCACTGGCCGGCCGAATGGGAGCGCATCGGCATCTACAGGGGTGACCAGCAAATCTGGGGAATGGATCCAGACCAGTACGCGGTGCAGGAGAAGGAGAAGAAACTGGAGAAAGAGGCCAAGGTCGCCGCGAAGAACCCGAGCTAGCGACCGGCTACCACTCTGACAGGTACACAGAATCTCAGGGGCAGGTTTCAAACCTGCCCCTTTCCCATGCCGGACTCCCAGTCAAAAGAGAGCAAGCAAGCTCAGGGTGGCTCCTTCAATCCCGGCCTGGCGGAGATGAGTTGGGAAACCTCGGGGGCGAAATCTCCCAACCCCAATATACGTATTTTCCCTGGCTGACGCCGCGGCGATGTCGTCCCCGCAGGTGTCGAGCTACGCCGCGGCGGAACCGCTTTCACAACAATGCATGATGCACTCCTATTATGACATAATATCGAACCCTCTATTTACTCTTTACTTTAGTGCGTTAATTTTGTAACATGGAGGTATAGGAGGTCGGCAGGATCAATTGTCGAAAACATTGGTCTGGGCGGAAGAAGGGCTTTGGCAGATTGGTTGCGGTGTTCGACTTAGCTGTTGCGTCTGTTTGGCCGCGGAGTGGGTTTCCCGGTCAGTGGCCTTTCGAACTAGCTTCAGCCTCCTAGGTCAGCAGGAAAGGAGGTGCTACAGAGATGTATCCGATGACAGCGACTTCTGAGCCCTGGATGTTAGCGCTGCGAGGCATCTTTGGCGTGATCTTTGGCGTGTTGCTTCTGGTCTGGCCCGGAATCACCGTCTTCGCCGTGGTGTTGTTTTTCGGCATCTACGTCTTCGTCTACGGCATCGTCGCTCTGATCACCGGGATCGGACGCAGGCAGTGGCAACACATAGCAATCGGGGCAGTTGGCATCGTCGCAGGCCTGATCACCTTGTTCTGGCCTGGAATCACCGCGTTGCTCGCGCTGTACTTCATCGTGGCTTGGGCCATTGTCACAGGAGTGCTCCTAATCGTGACGGCTGCGCGACCGGCTGTAGGTATTCCTGGGTGGCTGTGCGTCGTGGCCGGCATCGTGTCGTTGATTTTCGGCCTGTACGTGATAGCTTTCCCTAGTGAAGGAGTCCTGGCGCTCATCTGGGCGATCGGCCTCTACTCGATTGTCTTCGGCGTAGTACAGTTAATCGCTGCGATTACCTCGGCCGCCGAGACCCCGACCAGAGCCGCAGTTTAGCGACAGCGGTTGTTCAAGGTAAGACGCCGGTAGGTTCTCAGCCTCCGGCGTCTTGATTCTTCGCAAAGTCATGAGGATCTAATCGTGTAGGAAACAGGTAGGGGCGATCAATCGGTCGCTCCTACCTGTTTCCAGTTGGTGTCTGCTTTCGTAGCCCAGCCTGCTCCTATCCCCGGGCAGGGAAGCTAAACCTCAGCGTGATGATCCGGCGACCCTCCACGACAAGGCCAACGGTATCGTCGCCTCCCTCCAGCGTTTCGAAGGTAGTCTCCTCTAGATTGACCAGCTCCGCTTTTTGGAACGGGTGGGCCACCTTGATGGCGGCGCGGATGTCATCCGCGCTGGGGTTGTAGAGTCGCACGATCAGGCCCTCTCCCTCCTCTGGCACCTTCAGGGCTGACACCACCAGGCTGTCGGGCTTGACTTCCACCAGGCTTTCGCTCAAGGGCAGATGGCCAGGGTGCAAGTCGGTGCTTGCTGCGCGCATCGGGTTGTTGAACCAGTGCGCCTGTGGCAACACCTCCTCCCAGTCAAAGGCTCCGGGGATGAGAGCGTAGTCAAAGCCGTATTGGCCCAGACACTGGGCGCCAGGTGTGGCCATAATCGGTCCGGCTGGACCGCGCCTGGACCTCATATCGCCACGGGAGAGCCAGCCGACGCTTCTGAGGAGGGTCAGGGCTATCTCCGCGCCCTCCACGGTGTCGATGACCTCGCCCTCCGGAAGGCCCCGGTTGGCCACGGCTAGACTTACCTCGTCGTCGGCCACGCGGACGAAGGTCTTTTGCGGCAAAGTCCGCACCGGCGCCTCCACGGCGTCAGGGGCCGCCGCAGGTGGCTCTAACGGCCGCCGGATGACCTCGAAGTGTCCCTCGCTCAGTGACACATGCGTCTGCGCCCCGGTGGGGAAGTGCACTCTCAGACGATGGTCTCTGGCCTTGTTGTCGACATCGGTGTGAATGTCGACCCTTTTCACGCCGGGATAGAGGCTGATAAAGGAGGATATGGAGCATTCGACGGTCTCGGAGGTTCTGCTCTTGCGATCCGCGGCCAGGCCTGAGGGCAAGCGCAGCAGGGTATCCACTCGAAGCGTAGAGCGGGCCGGGCCGGTCTCGAACAGGCAGATCTCGGGACCTTCCACCGGTTGAGTCACCACCGCGTCGTGTACTGGTTCGTCGTAGTTGTACTCGTCGCCGCAATCCCCTCCGTCGACGAAGCGGTTCAGGCCGGCATACACCGTTCCACTCTCTTTATCGGTGAGGGTGAGGGTACCGTCCTCGCGAGAGGCTTCCACCACCAGGAATTCGTTCTCCAGGCGATTGCTAGGGTTGCTCGTCGCCGAGGCCGGGCGGGTCGCCGCCTGACCAGCGCAGAGCTGGTAGGTTAGATAGCCGTGACCGGGAATTTCCTGCGCGACGAAGCCAAGGTCTACCTCGTCATACGATACCTGCTGCAGGGTGAGCATAAAGAAGGGGCGCGTGGCCTTCTCTATCGTCGTCACCAGATCTCGCAGCCCCGCCTCGATCTGCTGGTGACTTCGCTGTCTGTCCACGACCGTGTCGACCTTGAGCGTAGCGCAACTTTCGCTGAAGGCGGGATCAACCTCTAGTCGCGATACGCGCGCCTCGTGATTGCTTTGTCCCGCCTTGATCAAAAGCATGCGCAGGAAGGCCTCAGCCTTGTCGTCGTCCCAGACGTCGCTAGAAGAAAGGCCAATGGAGGCCAGCATCCCCCGCATCTCTCCCAGACCTATCAAGAAGCTAGTAGGCTTGGCTGCCCGCCTGGCCACTACCTGCAGGGGCCTGGCCCGTCCAGCAGCATCAGACAGAGAGAGGTCATTCCCGCTGGGCGCCAGGGTCGTGACGGCCACGAAGTCGGTGCGCGGACCTGGCCCCGGGTTGAAGACGACGATGGGGATCGGGGAACCCTGCGCCAGGTCAGAAGACTGCGCGACCTCGACGAAAGAATCCGGCCGCTGCGCCAGTGAGGCCGTATCCACGTGAGCGACGAGAATCTCCAGGGCCTCTTTGGTGACCATCTCGGCGATTTGCTCGCTCCAATCGAAGCGCGTCTTCATTTCCTCATGAACTTGATCCACGCTGCAGCCGCAGATGGAGTCGTGCGGCTGATTCTGCAAGAGGTATTTCCAGCCGAGCCGCAAAGGCTGGCGCCAGCTTGCGGCGCTGGTGAAGGGCCCTCGCAATGGCCGATTCAGGGAAGCCTCTATGGCGGCCCAAGCGCTGAAGGGCTCGGCCCACTTCTCCAGGAGGTTTTCACAGGCGGCATTGCGCTGCTTGATCCACATTCGGGCTGACAGAACGCCCTGCAGGAGGTGATAGACACGGTTCTCCCTCAGCTCGCCGGTAACCACCGGCCAGCCGGAGCCATTCTCTTCGTAGGATCTTCGAAGATCCTTCATGAGCTGCGGCAGGTTGCCGTGGATCATTTCGGCTCCACTCAAATAGGTATTGGCCAGCTTTATCACTTTCGACAGCGAGGACTGTGGCGAGAAATGGTCGCCACCATTCATCAGAACCAGGGAAGGCGTAGTGGCGCTGGGTTTAAGCTCACTTATGATGGTCTCCAGACGAACCATTAACTGCTCCGGGTCCGTAGGCAGAGCGACGGCGTTGAAGTAGCCGCAGGGAAGATGCAGAGCCAGCACCTCGGAGCCGTCGGGAGATCGCCAGATGAACTCCGACTTGTTAAGCGAATCGATTCCTCTCCAGACCACGGCCGACTCGATATCGAATCCTCGCAGGATCTGGGGCATCTGGGCGATATGGCCGAACTGGTCAGGCAGGTACCCAACCTTCATCGGTCGTCCAAATGATCTGGCGACGTAATGCCCGAGAAGGAGATTGCGAACTAGAGCTTCGCCACTGACAAGGAATTCATCCGGCAAGACATACCACGGCCCCACCATTATCCGACCGGAGGAGACATGCTGTTCAATTTCAGCACGCCGTTCCGGTCGCATTTCCAGGTAGTCCTCCAGCACGACCGTCTGGCCGTCCAGGAGGAAGTAGCGATATTCGGGATCTGTTGACAGGATCGCCAGCAGCTCGTCCATCGCCTTGATGAGCAGGAGCCGGAACTCCTGAAACGGCAGATGCCATTCTCGATCCCAGTGAGTGTGAGACAAAACGACTAATTTAAGGCTCGCTTCGGTGCTGCTAAGAACGGGCGCGGCGGGCCCCGTTTGGCGGGCGGGAGTATCCCCCATACTCTTTTTCACCTGCTTTCTAAGATGAGCGTTAGGTCTAATGCAGGGCCTTTTCGGTCTCTCCGTCGAACAAGTGAAGGCGACCTAGCCTTACTTCCACCTCGATTTCCTGACCCGCGCGGATTTCCGGGCTGTACTCAGTGCGAGCCACGAAACTCCTGTCGCCGGTCACCAGGTAGAGAATGGCTTCGCTGCCCAGCAGTTCTACCATATCCACCCGTGCTTGAATGGTATTCCCGTTGGCGGGCGTGCCGTTTGTTCTTTCGGCGATATGCTCGGGGCGGATTCCCAGGATCACCTTGCGGCCGAGATGTTGGCTAATCGCGGTCGCTCTCTCGGCCGGAACCCTGAGACGGAACGAGCCGCTATCCACATACATCTCATCAGAGGTGCCCACGATGTGAGCCTCGAAGAAGTTCATGGCTGGGTTGCCAATGAAATCGGCGACGAAGCGGTTGGCGGGCTCGTCGAAGATCTTCTGGGGGCTATCCAGCTGCATCAATACCCCGTCTTTCATCACGGCGATCCGAGTGCCCATGGTCATGGCCTCGACCTGGTCGTGGGTGACGTAGATGATGGTGGTGCCCAACCGGCGGTGCAGCTTGATGATCTCAGCTCTCGTCTGAACCCGAAGCTTGGCATCGAGATTGGACAGAGGCTCGTCCATAAGAAAGACTTTGGGCTCGCGCACAATAGCTCGTCCGAGAGCCACTCGCTGCCGCTGACCTCCCGAAAGCGCCTTGGGCTTGCGGTGCAGCAGATTCCCTATTCCCAGGGTATCCGCGGCCTCCTTGACGCGGCGATCGATCTCCTTCTTGGGAACTCGCCGCAACTGCAGCCCGAAGGCCAAATTGTCATAGACCTTCATGTGGGGATAGAGAGCGTAATTCTGGAAGACCATGGCGATGTCACGGTCCTTAGGTTGCACGTCGTTCACCAGGCGGCCGCCGATGAAAATATCTCCCAGAGTGAGTTCCTCCAGGCCGGCCACCATTCGCAGCGTCGTGCTCTTTCCGCAGCCCGATGGTCCGACCAGAACGAGGAACTCCTTGTCCTGAACCTCAATGGTTACGTCGTCGACGGCGGTAACCTCGCCGAACTTCTTGGTGACTCGGTCAATCGTTACGTTTGCCATGCTGTGTCGTCCTCCACGGGTTTGCGATTTGACCCCAGCTCGCAGGGCCGTTCAGTCCAAGTCCAATTACCTCGGCCACGAGATTCTTCCCGGGCGCAGATTGACATAATACCACAAACGCTGGCAATCGAAAAGGTATTTGGTTAATATAATATAGAAAGATAGCTTTTTATCACTTCTAAAGCATTTGTATGAAAAACCATATTTTCGCCTTGACAGGCCCAGATAGTAATGTTATAGTGTTATGTCAAATAGACGGCGCTGCTCGTCCAAAGGCTCGTCATATTGTGCGCAGCTTAAGGGGCGAGGCCTTCGCAGTGGGGTTCTGCAGATTTCACCGACTATGGTGAAGCCTGGAGTGAGGGGACCAGAGGTTATGGGTTAGGGGGTGAAGCCGGCGTTTGGAGGGCCTCCTAACCCGTAATCCCTATCCCCCAAACCTACAATGGCGAATGCTTCGTCCTTACTTTCCTAAATCGGCAAAGGGTGGGCCAGCCCTATTCGGAATAAGGTTTGAACTAGGCTTAATGCGCGAGGCTAGAAAGGTTAGGGGCCGAGTCAAGTCAAGTAGTTTATGCCTGATGGGATGCTGCTCCGTTCGCGGAGCGACCGAACGTTGTGCTACTAATCCCTGTGGAAGGAGAGAATGGTGCTAACAAAATGGTTTCGCCCTGTCACGCTTCTGATCATCGTGGTGATGATCGGAGGAGTGGTTCTGGCGGCCTGCGGACCGAGCCAGGGATCGGCTGGATCTTCCCAAACTGGCTCTTCAGGACAGGTCACTATCAAGTACTGGGACTGGTGGGTAACGCAAGGTCCCACCATCGACAATGAGATCAAGCTCTTTGAGCAGGCCCATCCGAACATCAAGATCGAGAAGACGACCCAGGTGTACGACAAGTACGCCGACCTGGTCAACCTGGCGATGAAGGGAGGAACCCCTCCTGACGTCCTCCTGGTCCCTGACTCGATCAAGCTCGTTCAGCAGGTCAAGCAGGGCTGGTATCTGCCCTTGAACAAGTGGGCTGACAAGACCTGGCAGAGCCAGTACCCGGCCAATTCCTTCGCCGAGGCCTCGAATGTCTTCGGCGGCAAGATCTACACCGCTCCTTACGAAGGTCAAGTTCCTTTCCTGCAACTGTACATCAATACCAAGGTCTTTAAAGACGCGGGCTTGGTGGACAAGGACGGCCAGGTGCTGATTCCCAAGACCTGGGACGAAGTGCGCGCGGACGCCGAGAAAATCACTCAGTCCAGCGGCGGCAAGTCCTACGGCTTTGGCTTTGGTGACCAGCAACGCTTCATCCTGCCGCGCCAGTTGGCTATGGTTCAGCAGAGCGGCGCTCCGGGTGGTATGGACGGCTTTGATATGCGCACAGGTCGCTACACCTGGGCCAGCAATCCGGCCTATCTCGACTGGATCAACTTCTTCATGGGTATGAAGCAGGACGGCAGCATCCTTCCGAACGCCCTTTCCATGGACGACGAGACCTCTCGAGTGCAGTTCGCCGACGGCAAGTTCGGCATGCTGGTAGGTGGTGTGTGGATTCAGGGTGGTTGGCAGAAGACTAACCCTGACTTCAAGGACTACGCCGTGGCGCCCCTACCGTACCAGGGCCCCGACAAGGCCAGCTACTGGTACAAAGGACCCGGCGGGCAGGGTTGGGCCATCTCGGCCAAGACCCAGCACCCGGAAGAGGCCTGGCTGTGGTTCCAATGGCTGAACTCGAAAGAGGCGGCCGAGCGCTGGGTGAAGGCGGGCCAGGGTCTGCGCGTTTTCCCCGAGGTCAACAAGCTGGAATACGCTCCCACGCCGCAGTTCGCTCAGTACATGAAGCTGGCTGAGGAGATCAAGCTAGCGCCCTCTCCCGGCCTGCAGCACCCTGAGATGGCTGAGGTGCGAGAGCAGACGACTATGCCCAACTTGCAGGGTATCCTGGAAGGCGTCTACACCGGGCAAATCACTGACGCCAAGAGCGCCTTGAAGGACCTGGAGGGTCGAATGAACGCCGAGCTCGATCGAGCGATCAAGGATACCCAGAGTCGCGGCGTCAATCTTGACCCCAAGTGGTGGGTAGTCAAGGATTGGGATATCACCAAGGACTACGCTCCGGCGCAGGGAAACTAGAGTACAACGAGAGGGTAGACCTCTAACGAGGATAAGGGGACAGGGCTCGAAGAGCCTTGTCCCCTTATCCTGGGCGATGAGCCTTATCCTGAAAGGAACCGTTATGGCTGTACGAACCACGATGATGACGACTGCCGCCACGGGCCGTGAGGAAGTCGACCGTACCGCGGCCCGGAAGAAGCGGTCGCTCTGGCAGCGGATACAACGGAACTACTGGTCCTACCTGTTTCTGCTGCCAATGCTAGTGTTGGTGGGGCTCTTTGTGGTCTATCCCATCGTCGCCTCCGTTCAGATCGCCTTCTACGACTGGAATGGCATCGGCAACGCGACCCGGTGGGTGGGCCTGAGACACTTCCTCACTGTCGCCAGTGACCCACTCTTCTGGAACGCCTTCAAACATACCTTCACTTACGCCCTGGTGCTGGTGCCGATTCAGCTCACCATCGCCCTGATTCTGGCCCTGGTGCTGAACAACCCGCGCTTGAAGGGCTCCACCATCTACCGCGCCGTCTATTTCTCGCCCGTGGTGACCTCGGCGGCCATGATCGGCGTGGTTCTGAGCCTTCTCTTCGGGAACGCGGGCACCACGCTCAGCACTTTCTTGATGCGCATCGGTCTCACCAGCCAACCCATCGATTGGCTGGGCAGTCCCCAGTTTGCTCTCTGGACGATCATCGGGGTGGGCATCTGGCACACCTTGGGCTACAACATGGTCTATTTCCTGGCGGCCCTGCAGTCTATCCCCAAGGAGCTCTACGAGGCGGCCAGGGTGGACGGCGCAAACGCCTACCACCAGTTCGTCAAGATCACCATCCCCATGCTTCGTGAAGTGGGAGCCGTCATTGTCTTCCTGGCTGTTCTGGGAAGCCTGCAGATCTTCGACCTGGTGCTGGTTATGACCGGCGGTGGGCCCTTCTATTCCAGCGAGGTGGTGAGCACCTACATCTACCACTACGCCTTTACCTCTGCCGCCTCGACCTCCGAAGCCAACGTGGGCTACGCCTCCGCGGCGGCTCTATTCATGGGGTTACTGGTGATGGGAATCACGGTGATGCAATTGTTGGCCGTCAGGTATGCGCGGCAGCGGCGCGCTGAGCTGAGGCAAGGAGGATAAGGAATGGCCACGCAAGCAACTACCGTACGCCGGCCTCAGACCAGAAAGATAGCCAAGAGGGTACCGCGCCTCCTCGTTCACCTTGCGCTGATCGTCGTTGGCTTCATCTACATGTTCCCGTTCTTGTGGATCATAGCTGGCTCCTTCAAGACGCCGGGCGAGTTCTTCAAATCGGGCCTGAGCCTGATCCCAAAGCAACTTCTTTGGGACAACTACGTCTACGCCTGGAACACCGGAAACTTCAGCGTTTACTTCGTCAACACGGTCGTCACTACCATCTCGGTGACCGTTCTGGTGATCCTCTTGTCGTCCATGGCCGGTTACGTTCTCTCCAAGACGTTCTTCCCCGGGCGCAAGCTCATCATGGTGAGCTTCCTGGTACTGATGTTCCTGCCAGCGGGCTACACCATCATTCCGATTTTTGAGTTGGTTCAGAACATGGGGTTGCTGAACTCACTCTTCTCCATCATCATAGTTCAGGCCGCCGGGGGTCTGATCTTCAACACTCTTCTCTTTATGGGCTACTTCGCCACCATCGACAAGGAGATAGAAGAGGCCGCAATCGTCGACGGGGCCAACCTTCCCATCACCTACTGGCGCATCATGCTCCCGATGGCCAAGCCGATGATCGCCACGGTGGCTCTCTTCCAATTCATGGCCAACTGGAACAGTTTCTGGATCCCCCTGGTCTTCACCCTGGGCAACCCGAACCTGCGAACTCTGGCGGTGGGGATGTATTCCTTTGCGGGGGAGAATTCCACCGGCTGGACCTACATCGCCGCTGGAGCGGTGATCTCCATCCTGCCCATAATGGCCGTCTTCTTCTTCCTGCAACGGTACTTCATCGAGGCCGTGGCGGGGGCGATCAAAGGTTGATGGAACGATAAATCCACGACGGGCACGAAGAAACACGAAGATCTTTGGCTAGTTAGGGCTCTAAAGGAAGGGGCGGTTCCCGAACCGCCCCTTCATAGTCAGGGTGAAAAGGAACGGCAGGAAAAAGCCCCGC
>JAMDCE010000126.1 GCA_023489135.1 Chloroflexota bacterium | reverse complement strand
TCAAGCTGGGGGCGGGGATGCCAATTGGCGCCATGGTCACCCTTCGAGGAGCCAGGATGTATGAGTTTCTGGATCGACTCTTCAGCGTGGCATTGCCGCGGATTCGCGACTTCCGCGGTGTCCCGTCGCGGGCCTTCGACGGAAGGGGAAACTACACCATCGGCATTCGAGAGCAACTGGTCTTCCCAGAGATAGAGTATGACAAGATCGACCGGATTCGCGGACTGGAGATAAGCATCGTTACCAGCGCCCGCAACGACGAGGAAGCACACCGTTTGCTGCAATTACTGGGAATGCCCTTCACAAAGTAGTTTATCAGGTATTACGGAGGGGAAATGGCTAAGAAGTCTGACATTGCCAAATCGCAACGAAAGCCGAGATTCAAGGTGCAGGGACACCACCGCTGCAAACTCTGCGGTCGGCCTCGCGCCTATATGCGGAAGTTCGGCATCTGCCGCATCTGTTTCCGCGAGTTGGCTTTGCAGGGCAAGCTTCCTGGCGTAGTCAAGTCGAGTTGGTAAAGGTCCGCAGAAAGCTCGCCGCCGCCGTAGGCAGCGACCATTCCTAGTGAGCGGCCACAGTTATCCAGTACGCCAATCTGAGGAGAGATTTGCATGAACATTACTGATCCTATCGCCGACATGTTGACGCGCCTTAGAAATGCGGCGATGGCCCGGCATCCTCACACGACGATGCCTGTATCAAAGATGAAGCTCGCGATTGCGCGCATTCTGAAGGAAGAAGGCTTCATCAAAGATTTTGAGATTATTAAACAGAAGAACACGCCTCAGCAGACGCTCAGAATCTGGCTGAAATACGGCTCCGACAAGCGATCGGTGATGGCTGGATCCAAGAGGATCAGCAAGCCTGGTCTAAGGGTCTACGTCAAAAGGACCGAAATGCCACGGGTGTTAGGTGGCCTGGGAATCGCCATTGTCACCACCCCAAAAGGCGTTATGACGAGCAAACAGGCCTGGCTACAGCGCGTCGGAGGCGAGGTTCTCTGCTACGTTTGGTAGAGTGGCTGAGGCACCAGCACTTCTGCAAACACTGGAGGTTGATGTGTCAAGAATCGGACGAATGCCAATTCCGATACCGGCAGGGGTGGAATTCTCTATAGAGGGACAGGTGGTCAGCGTGAGAGGGCCGAAGGGCTATCTGACGAGAACGCTCCACCGCGACATAGGCGTGGCGATGCAGGATGGAAATATCGTGGTGACACGGTCCTCCGATTCAAAGCTTCAGCGGTCCTTGCACGGCCTTACCAGAACCCTTGTCGCCAACATGGTGGTGGGCGTAACTCAGGGGTTCCGGAAAGAACTAGAGATTACCGGCGTCGGCTACCGGGCAATCAAAGAAGGCGACGCCCTGGTTCTTCATCTCGGCTACTCTCATCCAGTGAGGCTTACCCCGCCCGCTGGTATAGCTTATGTCGCTGACACCCCAACCAGAGTCGCCGTTGTCGGGATAGACAAGGAGTTGGTGGGCGAACAGGCCGCGAAGATCCGGGCTGTCCGCGAGCCAGAACCTTATAAGGGCAAGGGCGTTCGCTATCAGGGCGAGAGAATTCGCCGCAAGGCTGGCAAAGCCGGTAAAGTAGGCGGAAAGAAATAGGGAGTAATTGATGACGAAGCAGGTAAGCGCGCGAAAAAGACGTCATATTCGGGTGCGAGTGAAGATATCCGGCACGCCAACTCGGCCGCGGTTAAACGTCTTCCGCAGCCTGGATCATATTTACGCGCAGGTCATCGACGATACGGCAGGCCACACCGTGGCGGCGGCATCGAGCCTGGAGCCCGAAATGCGGAAAACCATCAAGAACATGCCCAAGGCCGAGCAGGCCAAACAGGTCGGTCGCCTAGTGGCCCAGCGAGCCAAGACTAAGGGAGTGGACCGCGTTGTCTTCGATCGAGGTGGATATCTGTACCACGGGCGAGTGAAGGCGCTGGCCGATGCCGCTCGCGAAGCAGGTCTAGAATTCTAATAGTCAAGGAGAACCGATGCCGAGAATAGATGCTTCTAAACTGGCCCTTGAGGAGCGCGTAGTCCAGATTAATCGCGTGGCCAAGGTCGTAAAAGGCGGCCGCCGCTTTAGCTTCAGTTCCGTCGTTGTCGTGGGCGATGGGCAGGGCTACGTGGGTGCCGGCCTCGGTAAAGCCGGGGAAGTGCCCGAGTCTATTCGCAAGGGAACTGAAGATGCTAAGAAGCATTTGGTTAGAATCCCCATGGTTGGGACGACCATTCCCCACGAGATTGTAGGGACGTTTGGGGCCTCTAAGGTGCTGTTAAAGCCAGCCTCCCCAGGGACAGGCGTGATTGCCGGTGGTGCAGTACGCGCCATCGTGGAGGCGGCGGGCATCAAGGATGTCTTGACCAAGTCCTTGGGCAACAATAATCCCGTTAACCTGGTGCGGGCAACAATGCTCGCCCTGTCGCAGTTGAAATCGGCTGAACGCGAAGCCGAGCGCCGTGGCAAGACGGTTGCCGAACTGCTTGGGAAGCGGGCTGCGGCGGAATTAGCAGCGAGAGAGAGTGCATAGCTAATGAGCGACTCGCGAAAGATTCGAATTACTTGGGTCAAGAGTTCCATTGGCCAAAAAGAGGATCAAAAGGCCACCATTCGCGCTTTGGGCTTTCATCGGCTGAATGAAAGTGTGGACAAGGTCGAAACGCCGACGGTCAGGGGTATGATCAACAAGGTCCGCCATATGGTGGAAATACGAGAGATTGAAAGCGAATAATGAGACTAGGGTCATTCGTTGGATCGAGAGGTTGTCTCGCAGTCCAGGGTCCCTAGCAGGAGAGATGTATGAAAGAACATGAGCTAAGACCGCCGGAGGGATCTGTCCATCGGCGCAAGCGAGTTGGTCGGGGCCACGGATCTGGCCACGTTAAGACAGCGGGTCGTGGAACAAAAGGTCAGAAGTCTCGCTCGGGCGGAAACATCCGACCGGGGTTCCAGGGCGGCCAAACACCGATCGCTCAACAGCTACCTTTCAAGCGCGGTTTCACCAATATTTTCAAAGTGTACTACGAAACGATTAACCTGGCGAGACTCAGCGAATTCTCGGCCGGAGCCACGGTCACTCCAGAAGCTTTGACGGAAGCCGGTGTGATCAGATCACTCAAGAAGCCCGTGAAGATTCTGGGGCTTGGCGAGCTGGATCGAGCGCTGCACGTGAAGGCGCATAAGTTCTCCGAAACCGCGAAGAAGAAGATCGAGGCTGCCGGTGGGACGGTAGAGGAGATCAGCTAATGTTACAGGCGGCGGTCAACGCCTTCAAAATTCCAGATGTGCGCCGAAAGATTGTTTTCACTCTAGCAATCTTGATCGTGGCCCGCTTCATTGCCCATGTGCCCGTGCCTGGCATTGATATGAAAGCGCTGCAGAACCTTTTCAGCGAGAGCCAACTTCTGGGCATGTTGGACCTGTTCTCAGGCGGAGCTATGCGTACGTTCTCCGTCGCGGCGATGGGGGTTTACCCCTATATTACGGCCACGATCATTATGCAGCTCCTAACGCCCATAATTCCGAGGTTCGAGGGGCTTTCTAAGGAAGGTGAGGCCGGCCGCAACAAGCTAAATCAGTATACGCACTGGATGACGGTACCACTGGCGGCGCTGCAGGGCTACGGCCAGATCGCTATACTCTCCAGCAAGGGCATTCTTCCGACGTTCAACATACTTGATCCCAATACGGCGCTCCCCAGCATAGCTATCATAGCCTCTATGGTCGCCGGAACGATCCTGTTGGTCTGGCTGGGAGAGTTGATCACCGAGTACGGCATCGGCAACGGGATTTCCATAATCATATTCGGTGGCATCGTCGCTGGGCTGCCCCAGTTGGTTCAAGGCGCTATGTCAGGTTCAGAGACCGGCAACATCATAGGTATCCTGGTTTTCGCCATTATTGGTCTCGGCACCATCGTCGGAATCATTATGGTGAACGAGGGGCAGCGACGCATCCCGGTGCAATACGCTAAGCGCATCAGGGGAACAAGAATGTACGGTGGGGGAACCACCCATATTCCGCTGCGCGTGAACTCGGCCGGCATGATCCCGCTAATCTTCGCGATGAGCATTATGATCTTCCCCAGCACCGTGGCTAACTTCTTTACAGCTTCGAGTAATGTTACGGTTAAGAGTGTCGCGGAATTCATCCGAAATATATTCGATCCCAACACCATCCAGTACCAGCTCATCTACTTCCTGATGGTGGTCGGTTTCACCTATTTCTATACCACGGTGATCTTCAACCAGCAGAACATCCCGGAGAATCTACAGAAGAGTGGAGGCTTCCTCCCCGGTATTAGGCCCGGTCGACCCACGGCACAGTACCTAACCAGAGTGCTAACTCGAATAACTTTGATAGGGGCGCTCTTTCTTGGCGTAGTCGCCGTCCTCCCCTTCTTCGCGGGGGCAGCCACAGGGGTGAAGACTCTTCTTTTGAGTAGCACGGGCTTGCTGATCGTAGTTGGCGTGGCTATCGATACCATGAAGCAGTTGGAGGCTCAGTTGCTGATGCGGAACTACGAGGGTTTCCTCAAGTGATAGACTAGCCAGCGAAGGGGGGAAAGTCGATGTACGTGATCCTGCTCGGTGCACCAGGGGCCGGCAAAGGAACGCAGGCTGAGAGTCTGGCGGAGAGATACGGCGTCGCCCACGTTGCCACCGGCGACCTTTTTCGCGAAGCGGCCAAGAAAGGCACCGAACTGGGTCAACTCGCCAAATCCTATATGGACCGGGGCGAATTGGTACCAGACCAGCTGACTATTCAAATGGTTATGGAGCGTCTCAAGGAACGAGACTGCCAGAGGGGAGTTATACTCGACGGCTTTCCTCGAACAGTGGAGCAGGCAAAGGCGCTGAAAGAAGCTCTAGTTCAACAAGGCAAAGGGATTGACGTCGTGCTCTACATCGAGGTGTCCGATGAAACGCTTTTGAACAGACTTTCCGGGCGCTACATTTGCCGGGCCTGCCAAACGCCTTACCATATACTTTTCAATCCGCCTCGGGTCGAAGGCGTCTGCAACGCCTGCGGTGGACCGCTGTACCAGCGGGATGATGATCGACGCGAGGTCTCGGAAAGGAGACTGGAGGTCTATTTCCGTCAGACGTCACCACTGATCAACTTCTACGAGACTGAGGGAGTGCTCCGCAAGATAGATGGCGAGCAAAGCGTCGAACAGGTCGGCGCTGATCTGGTGAAGGTCCTGGACCAAGTTGCGCGAAGTAGAAACGATGGCGTGCGGCCGAGCGCCTGAAATGGGTTGTGGTCCTAAGGATGTGGCGCTGAGGCTGTAGGATAGAATGGCGATAATACTCAAGACAAAAGAAGAAATAGCCCTAATGCGCCAGGCCGGAAGGATCGTCGCCGACACGCTGGCCCTTCTCAGCGAAAGGGCCAAGCCGGGAATGACTACCGCCAAACTTGACGCAATCGCGGCTAAGTACATTGCGAAGCAAAACGCTGTAGCTTCTTTCAAGGGCTACCGCGGATTCCCGGCCTCGATTTGCGCGTCGGTTAACGAAGAGGTCGTACACGGTATTCCCGATGACCGCATCCTGGCGGAAGGCGATATTCTGAGTATTGACGTGGGAGCTATCTACAAAGGTGTGCACGGCGACGGGGCAACCACGGTGGGGATAGGTCAGATCAGCCCGACCGGGAAAAAGCTCCTGGAGGTAGGCCTAGAGGCTCTACGACAGGGAATCGCGCAAGCGAGAAGCGGGAATCACTTGGGCGATATTTCGGCGACCATTCAGGCCGTAGCCGAGAGCAACGGCTTCTCGGTGGTGCGAGAGTATGTTGGGCACGGCATTGGGCGGCAGATGCACGAGGACCCTCAAGTCCCCAATTTTGGGCGTCGGGGCTATGGTCCCCTACTGAAACCAGGGATGGTCCTCGCTCTTGAGCCGATGCTTAACGTGGGCGCTTTTGAGGTCAGGCTTCAACCTAACGGCTGGACCGTGGTAACCGCCGACGGAAGTCTCTCGGCTCATTTCGAGCATACAGTGGCGATCACGTCGGGCGATCCTGAAATTCTCACGAGTTTGTGTTATAATTAACTTTTGTGGCTTGCGGCTAGACGAAAAAGGTGGTTATGGGTAAGAAGAAGGATGCGATCGAGGTAGAGGGTAAAGTCATCGAGCCTCTGCCTAACGCCATGTTCAAGGTGAAATTGGAGACCGGACACCTTGTGCTGGCCCATATCTCGGGCAAGATAAGGCTAAATTTCATTCGGATTCTGCCTGGTGATAGGGTCCTGGTAGAGCTTTCACCCTATGACCTCAGCCGCGGGCGCATCACCTACCGTTTCAAGTAGGTCGCCAAGAGCAGGAACCAACCGTGATGGTCCGCCCGTGTAAAAGCGGCGTGGATTGAAGGAATTTAGCAGCCGTCCCATTCGCGCTAAAGTAGGAGTCGTTATGAAGGTACAATCGTCGGTAAAGGTTCGATGTGAGAAGTGCAAGGTGATCAAACGCCGCGGCGTGGTCATGATCATCTGCGCCAATCCCAAGCACAAGCAGAAGCAAGGTTAAGGAGGACACGTGGCTAGAATTGCAGGCGTAGACCTTCCCCGAGACAAGCGCATCGAGGTGGCCTTGACCTACATTCACGGGATAGGTCCAACCACAGCCTCCAAGATTCTTCAACGGACTAAGATCAGCGCCGACACACGAACAAGGGACCTGACCGAAGAAGAAGTCGGCCGGCTCAGGGAAATTATCGATCGCGAGTACCGAGTGGAAGGCGACCTGCGCCGGGAGGTAGCTCTCAATATTAAGAGGCTGATCGAGATTGGGTGCTATCGAGGGCTTCGGCATCGCCGAAACATGCCGGTACGCGGCCAGCGCACCCGAACTAATGCCAGGACGCGACGTGGCCCTCGACGAATTGTGGGCATCCGCCGCAAGAAGTAAGAGAAGGAATTTGGAGGAATAATGGCTGACGGAAAGGGCGGTCAAGCCGCCAAGAAAAAGGGCGCGCGGGTCAAAAAGCGCGAGCGTAAGCATATCCCGAGGGGGCAAGCGCATGTCCAGTCGACCTTCAATAACACCATCGTAACGATTACCGACCCCAGCGGCAACGTGCTCTCGTGGGGGAGCGCCGGGGCATCTGGCTTCAAGGGTTCGCGGAAAAGCACACCCTACGCCGCGCAGATTTCGGCGGAAGGGGCCGCGAAGAGGGCGATGGACCACGGTCTACGACAGGTTGATGTTTTTGTGAAGGGACCGGGGTCCGGCCGAGAAGCGGCTATCCGCTCGCTTCAAGCCGCTGGACTGGCGGTGCTTTCGATTACCGACGTCACACCCATTCCGCACAATGGTTGCCGTCCCCCAAAGAGGCGACGGGTATAATCAGCATTGTGGAATAGGGCTGGGGGAACTCTTGCGGGCATCCAGCCTTCTGTTTCCCCAATCCGCTGAATCTTTTTGATATCTTAGTTTTTACGGAGGAACCATGGCGAGATATACAGGGCCTGTTTGTAAGTTGTGCCGACGGGCCGGCGAGAAGTTAATGCTTAAGGGCGACCGATGTATGGCACCCAAGTGCGCCGTCGAGCGCCGATCGTTTGGGCCAGGCGCCCATGGACAGAGACGAGGTCGGAAGCCGTCGGACTACGCAATGCAACTGCGGGAAAAGCAGAAGGCTCGCTGGACGTATGGCATTATGGAGAACCAATTCCGTAAGCATTTCGCTGAGGCGGAATCTAGACCAGGCGTCACCGGCGAGAATCTGCTGCAGATTTTGGAAAGCCGGCTGGATAACATAGTCTACCGGCTTGGTTTCGCCGACTCGCGCAGCCAGGCCCGCCAGCTCGTTCGCCACGGCCATTTTATGGTGAATGGACGGAACACCGATATACCGTCCTTCAACGTGAGGCCTGGCGATGTGATCAGTGTTAGAGAACAAAGCAAGGACTCTGAGTACTTCAAAACTGTCGCTGAAATACTGGAAAAACGAGGAGTGCCTGAGTGGCTGAGCCTGGACGCTAAGTCCATGACCGGCAGATTGATGAGATTACCTAGCCGGGAAGAGGTCGGGATAAGCCTGAATGAGGCTCTAATCGTCGAATTCTACAGCCGGTAACCAGCGAAGGAGGCTGATACGTTTGCTTGACATAGCATTACCAAAGGTTGAACGAGTAGCAAGCGCAGAAAACTACGGCCGCTTTAAGATAGAACCATTGGAGCCTGGCTACGGCATTACGCTAGGCAACGCCCTCCGCCGCATCTTGCTGTCTTCGCTGCCGGGAGCCGCGGTGACCTCGATCAAGGTGGATGGCGTTTTTCACGAGTTCTCAATGATGCCGCACATCAAGGAGGACGTGACCGAGCTCGTTCTAAATGTGAAGAAGATCCGACTGCGGTCCTTTGCCGATCGGCCCACCCGACTGCAGATGCGAGCCGAGGGCGAGGGAGTGGTCAGAGCCGGAGATATCGAGTACCCAAGCACCATCGAATTGGTGAACCCGGATCTGATCCTGGCGAATCTCGACTCCGAAGACGCCGTCCTGGATATGGAATTGACCGTCGAGCGGGGGCGCGGCTACAGTCCTGCTGATCAGCGAGAGAACCTCCCCATTGGAATGGTTCCCGTCGACGCCATCTTCACCCCAATCTCGAAGGTGAATTACGTAGTCGAGCACACCCGCATCGGGCAGGTAACCGACTACGATCGCTTGATTTTGGAGATCTGGACCGATGGCACGATCGAGCCTGACGAAGCTTTGAGCCAGGCTGCTCAGATTTTGGCCGATCATTCCTCCCTAATCGCGGGATTCAACAAGGCCTCTCTAGAGCAAGAGGAAAGCCAGCCGATCAGCCAGGTGATTACACCTGAGGCCTCGGTGAAGCCTATCGAGGATCTGGATCTGTCGGTGAGGACCTACAACTGCCTTAAGCGGGCGGGCATTACCAAGGTCGGGCAGATTCTGTCTATGCCAGAGAAAGACTTGTTGGCCATCCGCAACTTCGGCCGCAAGTCACTGGATGAGCTCTACGAGCGCCTGCGGGCACACGGGTACATGTCGGCCGAACGAACCCCCGCAGAGGTGGGGGAAGATGAATACTCCACTGAAGAAGAGGGGTTGGAAGAGGCGGACAGCGAGGACTTCGAAGAAGAATCGCTAGTGGCCGAGGAAGAAGACGAGGAGTAGTCTGGAATGCCACACAGAGTAGCTGGGCGACATCTGGGACGAACTACGGGAGAGCGTCGGGCCCTGTTCCGCAATCTGATGGTCTCGCTCCTGCAGCGTGAGAAAATACAAACGACTGAGGCCAAAGCCAAAGCTATACAGGCCGACGTCGAGAAGCTGATCAGCCTGGCTGGTGAGGACAACCCTCACAATCGGCAGTTGGCTTTATCTATCGTTCCCAATCCGCTGACGGTCGCGAAACTCTTTGACGTGATTGGTCCGCGCTGTAAGGAGCGCACCGGTGGCTACACCCGCATCACGAAGATAGGAATTCGCCGCGGCGACGCGGCGCCGATAGTGCAACTGGAGCTGGTCGAATCATAGTCTCGATCAGACCTGGCTAATCTCCCTGATGGAGGCTAGCCAGGGTCCACGGCAAGAGAGATCGGTTCCAGGGCAAGCCCGAACTGAACTCTGCCAACGTGATAGCAAATGGTCGATGGAGGACCGCCGACACCCGATTCGGATGCATTTTGTAGATCCTTGATTGATCAAGGATCTACAGTAGCAAACGTCAAGCTGGTGGTCGAGTACGACGGAACGGATTTCTACGGGTCGCAGTTGCAGCGGGGGCGACGAACTGTCCAGGCCGAACTGGAAGGGGCTCTCGACCGGCTGACTCGAGAGAAGCTCAGGGTTGTCTTTGCCGGTCGCACTGACACGGGGGTCCACGCCGTCGGGCAGGTTGTGAACTTTAAAACCAGAGCAAAGTACTCGGCCGAGGTTTTCGCCCGCGCTTTGAATGCTTTGCTGCCAAAAGACATCGCCGTTGTGGAATCGAGCTTTGTGCCGCTGAGCTTTAACGCCCGGTTCAGCGCTCGCCAGCGGGAATACCGCTACTACATCCACAACAGCGCCGTGCGCTCCCCGCTACTCCGGCGCACGCTGCTGCACGTATCTCAGCCTCTCGCGCTGGGGCCGATGCAGGAGGCCTGCCGAGTCCTGGAAGGTGAGCAAGACTTTGCTTCCTTTGCTGGCTCATTGTCGAAAAGGGGAACCGTTGCGGTCCAGGCTCAGCGCAGCGACGTCCAGCCGAAGCGGGGCACCGTCCGGAGAGTTTTCCGGGCCGACTGCGCCAAGGTCGAGAAGCGAGAGGACCAGCGGGGCGATATCATCCAGGTAGAGATAGCCGCCGACGCCTTTCTGCCACATATGGTCCGAAATATAGTTGGCACGCTTTTGTGGGTCGGACAGGGGAAGATAGACGTGGACGACTTTCGGCGCATCCTGGCGGCGCGAGACCGGAGCCTGGCTGGACCAACAGCGCCAGCGCACGGTTTGACCCTGGTGAAGGTTGATTATTAGACCGTTCACTCGGCAGTCATCGGGAAGAAACAAGATGGGATTAGCAATACTAAGGAGCAACGGAAAGTGAGAACGTATACACCTAAGGCCTCTGAGATCCAGCGCGAGTGGTTCGTGGTTGATGCGGCTGGCCAGACCCTGGGGCGGCTGGCAGTAGATATTGCCAAGGTGCTGATGGGCAAGCACAAGCCAACTTTTGTGCCCCATCTGGACACTGGCGACTTCGTCATCGTGGTCAACGCCTCTCAGATTAAAGTTACGGGCCGGAAGTTGACTGACAAGCTGTATTACCGTCACTCGGGCTATCCCGGCGGTTTGCGAGCCACGAGCTTCCAGGACATGCTCACGAAGCATCCCACTTTCGCGATAGAGGCGGCCGTGAGAGGTATGCTGCCTCGCAACCGCCTGGGTAGAGCAATGATCAAGAAGTTGAAGGTTTACGCCGGGAGTACCCACCCCCATGAGGCGCAGCAGCCTAAAGCGTTCGAGGAGGCAAAGTAGTAAATGGTTGCAAATTATCACCCGGGAACGGGAAGGCGAAAGACGTCGATTGCCAGAGTACGATTGTTCCCCGGCGACGGACAGATTCTAGTAAATGGCAAGACCGTGACGGATTACTTCGGCGGCCGCCAGATATACGAGAACGTCGTCACCCAGCCGTTCCGAGTCACCAATACCCTCGGCAAGTTCAACGCTATGATTAAGGTGATGGGCGGGGGAGTCACTGGGCAGGCTGGGGCGGTGCGGCACGGCATTGCCCGCGCTCTGGCCACCACCGACGAGAACCTGCGATCTCCTTTGAAAAAGGCCGGCTTGTTGATTCGAGATTCTCGAATGAAGGAGCGAAAGAAGCCCGGACTCAAGAGAGCGCGCAAGGCTCCGCAGTACACCAAGCGTTAACAGCCGAATTCACTGCGAATTCAGACTACGAAGACTGCACCGGCCGGGTAGCCGGTGCAGTCTTCTTGGCCAGGTAACTTTGGATAGCCGCGCTGGTTGTAGGATCAGGAGGCCGTCTTCGGCTTTCCCACTACCGGAGAATTCTCCGAGCTCAAGCCCATCGACGGGAAAGTCTACACCGTCCAGTATCTCGAACGGGCAGCTTCGAATATCACCCGACTTCAAAGGTACGCCTTTCGAGGTGGAGATGGGCCAATTGGGGAGGCAGGAGAGGTTAGCGGAAGGCGGTGAAGAACAAGGCGGAAGCGTGGATGTCACACCTGCCTTGGGTATCAGTGGTGATGGTGACCGCCGTCAAACCAATCCCTGGTAATATGGCCGTGGTCCATCATATCGTTATTCATAAAGTAGGGAACGGCATCATCCTCTGGACCGTAGTCGTCGTAGGGGTCGAACGGAGGGGCAGACCTGTAACCAATCGGTCCGCGGCGACGCGCCACCAGCCAAACTAGAAAGAAGAAGCCCAGAATGATCCACCCTGGTAGGGTGCAGCATAGAAACGAGAGGCCCCCGAAGATCCACTGAAACAGCGTTTCTAACATTAAACCTCTCCACTTCCTCTAGCCAGCGCCCTGGACTTTCAGCACCCTCGTCTCAGCGACGAGTGCTTCAAGTTTCTTTCGCATCATCTTCTTCGACTGCTTGCCAAGCTTGCGTCCCTGATTCCTCTCGTAGTTGCCGAACCACACCTCGAAGTCCCTTAGCGCGGCCTGCGCTTCCTCAATAGACGTCAAATCAATGCTACCTGAGCGCTCGTCCGACATCAGCGGCTGCTTTCGTTCTTGCGCAAGGCCCCCAGGCTGCTCTTTAGGTCGATGCTTGTGTACTGTGTCCGGAGAGCCGAGGGCCTGACTAATCCGTTCTGGAAGGCAGCATGGCTTCTTGGAACGGACCCAGTCCAAAAAGTCTTCGGCGTGCTGTGGATTTCGCACCTTTTGAAGTCGACTGAAAGCCTCATCTGCCCATTCGGGACGACTCGGTTGGGATTCCAGGCACCTTTTGGCATAGGCAACAAGCCGTCGGGGCAGTCGTTTACACAGCTTCATCCATAGTTCGTGAGCTATCTGACTCTCATGATCAG
>JAMDCE010000438.1 GCA_023489135.1 Chloroflexota bacterium | reverse complement strand
TATGGTGGCGTCAATTGCTTTCTTATCAAGGCAGACAACGGTTATGTCCTGATCGACTCAGGTGTTCCAAGCAAGCGCGCCGACCTTGAGAAAGAAATTGAGAAAGCAGGCTGCGAGCCTGGAAGTCTCAAGCTCATCGTGATGACTCACGGAGATTACGACCATGCCGGTAATGCCGCTTATCTGCGTGAAAAGTACGGTACGAGAATAGCCACCCACGATAGCGATTCAGGAATGGTCGAACGCGGAGACATGCGCTGGAACAGAAAAGCCAAACCGGACAAACGCTCAATGATCTTCAAAATAATGTCGCTTTTCGTCAGGCCGGGCAAATTCGACGTGTTTAAACCGGACTTGACCATCGATGAAGGTTTTGATCTCTCGCCCTATGGGTTCGAGGCTAAGGTGCTCCATATTCCGGGGCACTCAAAGGGTTCCATAGGAATCCTGACGAGCGGCGGCGACCTGTTTTGCGGCGACTTGCTTTACAATATTGGCATAGGTATCCCTTTTGTCGACGATTTGGTCGCCTTTAATGCTAGTGTCGAGAAACTTAAGTCATTGGAAATAAGCACTGTGTTCCCCGGACACGGCAAGCCATTCCCCATAGAAGCGTTCTTGAAAAGACACCATTACTAAGAGGACAAAACCGCTTCAAAGAGCTCAAGTGGGATGAATCGGGATGCTAAGGCCGAAGCGGCCCATTACGTTCGGAAGGGTATGGCTCAATTACGAGGTGGTTTTGGAGAAGGACAAAGGGCGCACAGGCACACCCTGTCCTTGATACTGGGGGCATTACGGAGAAACCTGGCGTCGTCTCGGGCAGGGAGTATCTGCCCCTGACCATTGGTTCTGACCATGATATTGTTGATGGCGCACCGGCCGCGCGCGTTTTGCTCAGCAGCTGGTGGAACTGATCGAGGACGGTTACGGATTAGGCAAGTAACGCACCGGGTCCCCAGGTAGGCAAATAGGGGTGAATCGCTTAAGGTCTATTGAGACAAGGTGAGAGAAGATCCGGGCGGTAGGTCACCGTGATTGTGCATGGCGGTGACTGATGGCTGGCGCTGAGTTGACTCGGTATCCGATTCACTTTATCATATCGCCACTTGTCGAACATCAATGTCGGTCAACCCGGCGCGATGCTCGCGTTGCTGGGTCCGACGGCCTGTTATGTAATCTCTCAATGCTCCTTGGTTCGGAAGGCTCGTGAGCGGACCACCAGGGGCCAAATCAGGGACGATGCAAGCTAAGCAGACATCAGAGAGAGGGCCGGCTCTTGCGAGACAGTAGGTGATGAGCCTACATTTTGCCTGCGGAGTTCTGAGAGAGGAGTCTTAGTTGTGGCGATCAAGAGAATCAGAGTTTCAAACTTCAAGTCCTTCGATCACGTAGATGTTGAGTTGGGAAACTTCAACGTGTTGATAGGTGCCAACGCTTCGGGGAAGTCGGCTTTTGTGCAGATCTTCAAGTTCCTGCGAGATGCGGTAGAGGTGGGTTTAGACAACGCGATTTCTATGCAGGGGGGCGCCGAGTACCTTCGAAACATGCGTATAGGCCGCTCTCGAACGCTGTCCTTGGAGGTGGTCTTTGATCACGATTTTGAGTTTCTGTCCAACATTTTGGGTGGCAGCGGGAGAAGATCCAACATAAGCATAAGAGGGTATGAGATAAGTCAGGAATTCGCACTGGAGTTTCGGGCTAGGGGAGACGAGTTTAGAATTGTTGAAGACGTGCTGAGGTTGAAATGCGAGTTTTTCGAAAAATCGGCGAAGAAGGGTGCGAAGAGTAGCTGGGAGGGCGGGTTAGGACGAGGTGAAATCATCGTAACCAACACGGCAGGCAGAGTCAAGGTTGAATTCGATTCGCCTCCTGGAGTCCAACTAGGCGAGGAGGACATAGTCCCTTCTGTATTTCAACACTACTTACGTGATCGAAAGGTGGGCCAAAATACCTTTCTTCTGGCCAATCCACTCCTCTTTGCCATCATTCCATCCGCTTCACCCCTTTATGCAGGGCCCCTGACCGATACCTCCGTTTATGATTTCGATCCCAAACTTCCCAAGAAGGCTGTCCCGGTCAGTGGGAAGAAGGAATTGGACGAAGACGGAAGTAATCTAGCCATAGTTTTGAAAAACATCACAAGATTCAAAGAGAATAAACGAAAGTTCACTAATCTGATGAAGAACGTCCTCCCTTTCTTCGATGATATTGACACCGAGAAATTTGCGGACAAGTCCTTGTTCTTCAAGTTTCGCGAGGTCTACACGGGGCCTAGCTATCTACCCGCGTCATTACTGTCAGACGGAACGATCAACATAACCGCCCTAATTACCTGTCTGTTTTTCGAAGATAAGAAGCTGATAGTGATTGAGGAGCCTGAAAGAAATATTCATCCCTTCCTCATTTCGAGGGTGGTTGAGATGCTCAGGGAAGCGTCGGAGCACAAACAAATCATAGTGACAACCCATAATCCAGAAGTTGTGAAACACGCTGGGCTGGAACATCTGCTATTGGTCTCAAGGGACAAGGATGGCTTCTCTACTGTGTGTCGCCCAAGTGAAAAGAGTGAATTGCAGGTATTTCTAAAGAACGATTTGGGAATTGATCGTTTGTTTGTGGAAGATCTCTTGGGAGTATAGATATGGCCTTCAGAAGGCTGCTTATCCTGGTCGAGGGTTCAGACGACGCGAGGTTCTTCGGCCGAATAGTAAAGCCGAGGTTTGAAGAGAGTTACGATTGGATTGAGGTTCGGGAATATGCGGGAAAGGGAGCCGACTGGGTAACCAATCTTATTAGAAGTATCGTGGCTATGGGCGCGGACTATATCGTTGTCGCGGACATTGATACCGCGTCATGTGTCAGTACAAAAAAAGAAGAGGTGGTAAGCCACTATCCAAATCTTGATTCACGTAGTATAGCGGTAGTGGTGAAAGAAATAGAGAGCTGGTATCTCGCAGGTTTGGATCATAGCAACTGCCGCAAATTGAAGATCCGGTATCCTCATTCAACCGACTCAATCACCAAGGAAATGTTCAACAGTCTTATAGCCCAAAACTTCGACTCAAAAATAGATTTCATGATGGAGGCCCTCCAGTGCTTTTCCGTCGATGTCGCGAAGGGGCAAAACCAGTCGTTCAGATATTTTGCTGAGAAATACGCCATCTTAGATCTTCTCCCGTGATGGGAAGAGCTGGGGCCGTCTCCTATCTGTCGAGCAGTTAGTTTGCCACAGAAAACCTTTGGGTTTCGAACTGGTAATCCAGTAAGGCACAAACTTTCAGCATTCCGAAGAGCTTGCCAGCTCCGTCAGTCATTTGTCCAAGTTGGACTCGCCGGGACGGGGGTTGGTCGCAATATTGTGTCTGTAAGCCCTGCATCACATCCCGAACCCCAGGGATGGGGCCAAGCGACCCATTTTCTGCCGGTAGGCGGGGATGGTGATGATCGGGGGGCGCTCCCGATCCTCGATATTCCTGACCATTAGACCGAGCTGGTTGTCCTCGAACCTGATGAGTTTCATCGTCTTGTTTAGCTCTTCGGTAAGCTGCAGACGGGCGCGGGCTTCCAGGCGCTTGACGATAACCTGGGTGATGGCGAAGGACATCATACTGAGGGCGGCGAGGCTCTGGTTGCGGTGGATGCGCTCTTCCAGGTTAACCTGACCGATGGCCGCGAGACCGTACCTCTGAAGGAGATCGATCAGGAGCCCCGTCTCTACGCCGTAGCCGGTGAAGAACGACAGTTGCTCCAATACTTCGCGGCGACCGGCGTACTCACCGGAGAGAGGCTGGATCAGGCCCGACAACTCGGGAAAGAATAGGTTGAACAAGGGCCTTACTAACAGCTCCGTTACCCTTCCCCCACCGGTTTCGTGGAGCACGCCACCTACTTCCAGGGGACGCCGGTAATATCCTTTGACAAACTTAATTCGGGGCTCTTTGAGCAGCGGGCCGATGAGTCCGTAGATGAACTGCGGATTCATGTTGCGGATGTCCGTGTCGATCCAGGCGACGATGTCTCCCTTCAGGATGTGAAGACTCTTCCACAGCGCCTCACCTTTGCCGCGCACCGACCCCACCTCTGGGAGAATATCCTGATGCACGTAAACTGGAATGCCCAGGTCCGTCGCGATTTCCACCGTGCGATCGGAGGAGCGACTGTCGATGAGCACAATCTCATCCAGCAGCGGGTGCTCGTCCATCAACTGCTTCTTCGCCATGGAGATGATGGTGCCGACCGTCTCTTCTTCGTTAAGCGCCGGAAGGCCAAGGCTTATGGTCAGCCCCGAGGCCCGCTTGGCCGCCACCAGGCGGTCGAGGTCGGCGAATTCCTTGGCGTGAAAGGTATTCTCGGCGAACCATTTGTCGACTATGTTAGAGAGCGTCTCTGCTTGGGGAAGACCGGTGAGGAGAACCTGTTGAACATTTCCTTGGTGAAGTAATTCCGGGTCGATGGGTTGCCACGTCTTGACGATGATGACGCTCTGGTTGGTCTTCTGCATCACCGTTTCAGGGATTAGTCCGAACAACCCGGGCGAACCGGCCTGGGCGGACGCGCCCATAATCACCAGATGGTGATCCTGAGCTTCGCTCAGGATGGCGTTCTCCACCGACCTGGCCACCGTGAGGACTTTGCGGACGCTCTCGGAGTTCTCCACCTCCCGCATAAAGTCGGAGTAAGGCTGCTCCTCCGCGGCGCGGTCGCTCTCGGCGATCCCTTCCTGGAACACGTGGAGGACGGTGATGCACCCTTCGTTCTTGGCGCAGATGGCTCTGGCTACGCGCATGGACAGTTGGGCGTAGGGACCTCCCCTGGCCGGAAGGAGGATTCGCCGGCATGAGCCTCCCCCTCGGGGCTTATAGATGGCAATATCGCAGGGAGGCGAAGCGAGGATCTTGTCGATGGTGGTGCCAAACATGGCCCCGGGCGTCTTAACTACGCCGCTCCAGCCCAGAAGGAGCAAATCACAACCTTCTTCTTCCACGGTGGCGGCGATCTCCTGCCAGACTTGGCGAGAAACCCTGACGAGCGTTTTGATCTCGACCCTATGCGGGCTGCTCTGGTGCGCGATCTTCTCCAGGACCTGGCGGCGTTCCTGGGCCAAACTAGTTCCCTCGCTAAGAGATTGCCCCTCGGGGACTTCCACAATGCTCAGAATGGTCAACCGGCCATCGTAAGCGCGAGTGAGCGCAGCCGCCACGTCGACCAGGCTGACCGCCATATCCATATCAGAGAGGGGCAGAATCACCCGGTAGGTGGGGTTAGACGTTGGGCTCACGGGGCTTCCTTTCACAATAGGAGGACGCAGCGAGGAGTATTATACCGGACCCTATCCGGAGGTTCAACGGGTGGTTTGTGGAATCAAAGAGAGTACGGAGGAACGGTTAGCGCTACAGTGTTGGCAGCCGAAGGCGTTTGAGGATTTCATCCGGAGTTGCCACGATGATTCCGAAATCGGCCTTGACTGCCTCCTTCTGACTTAGCAAATGTCTCTGATCGTAAGTTGCCAAGTATTGAGCCCCCGCTTTGAGGGCGGCTGCCACGATTGGCGCATCTTTGGGAGTAACCGACTTGGCAACACGCAGGACGAGAGTCTTCGGTGGATTGGTTACCTCTACTGGAAGAGACTCTCGAAGCAGATGGAAAGTCGGAAGCGCAGTCGGTACCTTGCGGGCGATGTTTCTGCCGGTCTCTTCAACCACGAGATCGCTGATTTGCAGATCGACTTCACGGCGAAACGCACAGAGGATCAAGACCCTGGCTGCGCCTCTAGCCGAGATCGCGGCAGCTATCAAGACACTAGAGTCGATGAAAACTCTATCGCTCTTCATCATCGACCCGGATGCCGTACTCCTCCTCGATGATTTGGAGGCGCTCTGCGCGTCCGGCCTCGATGAGTCCTTCCAGGGATAGCCCTCGCTCTCTGAGGGCATCGCCAATGCGATCCAGGGCCTTAATAGCGATTACTTCCTGCGGGGTAATCAATACACCATCTAGTGTTTCGGTAACAGCGACAAGGTCACCTTTCTTTAGACCTAGTTTCCGGCGAAACTCGGCTGGCAGGGTAACCTGGCCCTTCTCCTGAACACGAACTAGTTTTGGCCTGGACATTTCTCTACTCCAAAAGTCATACCTTCATACATTGTATCGAGCGAGTAGGTGTTAGTCAAGCAGAAGCTCCTCACACATAGAGCTGGCACGCGGCCCGCCGTCTCACCGGATTGTTCTGTTCGCGAGTTAGAAGGTTGGAATGTTCGCAGGTTGGGAGACCGAAACGTTCCAACGTTCCAACGTTCAAACCTTCAACGTTAGGAGGGGCTCGATGAAGTGCTGAAAAATCGCCGGCCAGGTGTAGCGGCGCAAGACGTGGCGCCGAAAACGGTAGGCTGGTTCCTTTCTCAGGTAATTGTCGATCTCAGCGGCAACTTCCGTGGGGGCGTCATCCAGCGAGAAGAAGTGTGCCAGACCTTCGCCAATCTCGCGGAAGGGACGGATGTCGCTACAGAAGATGGGCAGCCGGGAGAGACCGGCCTCCAGCAAGGGAATGCCGAAACCCTCCTGGGCGCTGGGGAAGATCATCGCATCGCCGAGGAGATACAATTCACTCATCATCGTGTCAGTGACCTCAACGGGCTCGCCACGGGAATCTTTCTCTTCACAAAGGAATATCACCCGATCTTCTAGCGCGAGATCCATGCGGCGCCGCTGTAGCAAGTGGAGGTACTCGTCCGAGCGGATATTGTGCGGACCCGGCGGCCCCGTGACGATGAGCTTGGCCGAGACATGTCGATCCTCGAGAGCGCGAACGACGGCGATGGCAAACTCAATGTTCTTTCGCCTGGTGATTCGGGAAGGGAGGAGCAAGATGATGTCCTGATCTAACAACCGGAAGCGGTCAACCAGGCGCTGCGTCACAGGCGACAGGCGAAGGAAGGAGTTTGGATCGACGCCGTTGGGGATTACCTGTATCCGGGTAGTCGCTGGCTGAAAGATGTCGCCTAGCTGCTGGGCGCGCTCCTGGGAGACGGTCACATAGGTGACGCCGGGCAAGGGCTTCTTGAGCAGGTTCCAGGGAGGAGCATCCCGGAGCGCCGGAAGATAGAGAGGATTGGTCCAGGACACGTCGTGGCACCAGGCGACGAACCTGGGGCTTCCCTCCGCGCCGGCCAGTTGGTGCAACGCCGCAGTCAGGGGCAAATTCTTGTGCAGAGTAAAGGCGTTGTGGACAAAGCAGACGTCGACAGAGGCAAGTTCTTCGGCCAGCAACCCCGCAATCCGGGCCTGCATTTGGCCGAACCTTTCGCCGACCACTCCTTTGTCCAGTTCCTCGTTGATGGCCAGCAAAGCTCGGTTCTTTGAATCGATCTCAGGGATGATCTTGACGTCGATCTCAGGATGGAAAGGGCCTCCGCGGCCGGCGAGGACCTTTACCCCATAACCGCTTTCAACGAAGAGTCGAGCGTGGGCGGCCAGCACCGTTTCAACGCCGCCAATGATAGGTGGGCAAGTGTAGTGGAGGAGGCAAATGTTATTGGATTTCACGTACACGTTCTTCCAGTTGTCTATCCAGGCCGGAGCCCACTTCGAAATGCGCCGGTGCTCTGATCGGCAGCGCCAGTTTTAGCTAGCGGAGGCCTGTGGGCCAGGAGCGTGTCACATTATACCACGGCCTTACCGGACGGCTCCCTCTGAGCGCGGTGGTGGTGGTGCGGGGAGAAGGCTTATCTCACCGGCCCTTCGCTCTCGCGGTGATGGGGAGCTCCGTGATGGTTGCATCGAGATCGCGCGCCCCTTTGGCGAACGCATCAAAGATATCGTCCAGGCTCTGGAGCGATTCCGAACTGATCAACAGGGGCACCAAGCAGTCGCTGAAATGACGAGTGCACCGCAGAGGCACAGAGAGCACAGAGGGGTGAAGGGTTACGGGTTAGGGGTTAAACCCTCGAACACATTTGACTCATAACCCATAACCCATAACCCTTCACCCCTAATCTCCACTATCCCGGTGGCTGCTCAGCCGGGCGGCCCACCAGTTGCCTCACCATAGCCACTTCTTCGGGCGTGAAAGTCCGCAGAGCAAAGAGGACTACAGCGTAGACCACCCCGCCGATGGCGACCAGCAGGAATGGATTGACGCCGCCCAGCCGCCACATGGCCACGCCCATAACCCCCGCCGCAACTGTGGGTCGCCAGCCCAGTTGCGCCAGAGGGAGGCCGCCCAGATCCCGCCTGACGATGAAGTAGAACGGGGTCATTAGCACGATCTCCGATCCCACCGTCACCAGGCTGGCGCCGATATAGCTCAATTGAGGAATCAGAATCAGGTTCGCCACCACGTTGAAGGCGACCGTTAGGGCGAAGCAGAGAGTGATGGCCCTCTGCCGGTTGACGGCGATCAAGGCATACTGGGTGACACCATTGACATAACTAAAGGGCAGGAACCAGATGAGTATCTGCAAGGCCGTCGCCGACTCGGGCAGGTACTGGTGGCCGCCGAAAAGGAGAATGAGGTCAGAGGCCAGAAAGACCGTTCCCACCGTGACAGGGAGGGAGATCAACAAAAGGCCTTTCACGGCGGTGCGGTAGGCGCGGCGAAGGGAATCGCGGGCGGACTCGGCGTAGCGGGACATCAGAGGGAAGATAGCCAGGGTGAAGTAGGAGGGGACGATGAGAAGAACGTTGATGAACTTATAGGCGGCGTCGTAGAGCCCGACGACCCTGGCTCCCTGCGACTGCAGAATGAAGACATCGACTTTGAAAAACAGATTGACCAGCAGGTTGTTCAGGAGGAGTGGATAGGCCAGTCCCAACATCGTCCGGCTGAAAACCACGTCGAACTCCAGGCGCGGTGGAAAGAGAAGTTTCTTGACCAGGTAGAGGAAGACACCGGCCGTGATGACGTTCACTACCACGGAAGCGCCGGCCAAGCCGACTATCCCGAATCCGGCGTATAAAGCCCCAATCCCCAGAATGACCTTAAGGACGTTGGTAATTATGGTAACCCAGGCCGGCACCTCCATCTGCTCGTAGGCGTTAAAAAGGGAGCTGGCCGCGGCCGAGACGCTGCCCGGGATCAAACCAACGATGAGCACGAGAATGGCGATGGCCGTCTCGCTGTTTAGACCGAAATACTGGAGGTAGATAGCGGTGAGAGCGAGCAGGAAGGGCAGAGAGGCCAGGCAGAGGGCCCAACGAATTATCGTGGTATTGACGAAGTAGGCGTTGCCCTTCGCGCGATCTCTGGCCACCTCCCGGGTGAGGAGCACCCCCAGGCCAAAGTCGGTGATGGTGCTGGCGTAGAGCCAGATCAAGACGGCGAAGGCGTAACGCCCGTTTCCCTCTGGACCCAGGGCCCTCAGGACGAACATGGCGAAGCCAAGATCAATCAGTTTGTTGACCAGTTGGGCGGCCATGGGGCTGAAGGCGTTCTTGACGATCCGGCGCACGGCTGGTGCGGTTTCGTCAGAAACGCCGAAGCGCCTTCGTAACCACCAGGCGGCCGGCAGCAGAAGGACCACCACAGCCAGAAAGGCTATGTAGAGCCAGAGCTTCAGGGACATGAGTTAATAACTCGTGGTGGCAGGGCGAGCGAATCTAACTCGGGTCTAGCCTTCAATCCGCACGAATCCACCGATGCCTTTTATCGCAGGGAGCGCTCTGAGCGTGGTCAAAGCTTTTCGCATGGAGGCTTCACGGGCCAAATGGGTGACGATGACAACCTCGGCTTGACCCTTTTGCGCGTCGACTTCCTTCTGGACGACCGAAGCGATGCTGATGCTCTGCTCCCCCAGAACGCCCGCGATGGCGGCCAGGGCCCCAGGCTGGTCGGCCGCTTGAAGTCGCAGGTAGTAGCGTGTTTGAACGTCGTCCATTGGCCGCAGCTTGGGATCTTGGCTGAACGTTATGGCGGGGCGATTGCTCGTTCCCTTCAAGGCATTTTGGGCCAGGTCGATGATATCCGAGACGATGGCGCTGGCGGTGGGGTTGGCTCCCGCGCCCTGACCGTAGAACATCACCTCGCCTACCAGGTCGCCGGTGACGCTGACAGCGTTGAAATTCACCCTCACTTGACCGATAAGCCAATGGCGGGGCACGAAGGTGGGGTGGACCCTCACTTCTATTTGGCCATCCGTCTGCTTGGCGATGGCCAGCAGTTTGATGACGTAGCCCATTTCGTGGGCGTAGCGGAAATCGGCGGCGGAGAGGGACGAAATCCCCTCGCGATAGATATCCTCGGGTT
The DNA here is from genome assembly GCA_023489135.1 of Chloroflexota bacterium. The sequence goes on along the minus strand of JAMDCE010000438.1, from coordinate 2,376 downwards.
TGATGACGGAATGAAAGGCCAGACTGGAGAGGATGGTCAGCTTGTACGTCGAGTCGATGCCTTCGACGTCGTTGGTGGGATCGGGTTCGGCATAGCCGAGCTCTTGAGCCTGGCGCAGGGCGATATCGAACTCCAGTCCCTCTTCGGCCATCTTAGTCAAGATGTAGTTTGTGGTTCCATTGATGATAGCCATAACTTGCTGTATGCCATTGGCATTAAGCGCGTAGCGGAACGGCCCGATCAGAGGGATACCTCCGCCGACGCTGGCCTCGCAGTAGAGATCCACTCCGTGCTCGGCGGCCAGGCGGTAGAGCTCAGGTCCATGCTTCGCCATAACCTCCTTGTTGGCCGTGCTAACGTGTTTGCCGTTCTTGATGGCCCGCCGGAGGTAAGCGTAGGCCGGATCCTCGCCACCTAGCGCTTCGACGATGATTCCTATCTCGGGATCGTCCAGGACTTCGGCCGGGTTGTGGGTGAGGACTTCAGCCGGAATGTCCGTTGGACGTGGCTTTTCGGGATTTCGCACCAGGGCTTTGGACACGACAACGGGACGTCCCACCTGAGCGGCCACGCTATCCCGCTTCTCCTGAAGAACGCGGGCCACGCCGTAGCCGATGGTTCCCAAACCCAGCAGACCTATCTTCATCCCTTCGCTCATCCTCGCCACTACCTCCGCCTGGCCTCATTTGTCTGTCGGTCGATACGCGTTTATACAGCTTTCCGCGGTTCTTGTCAATGGGCGGCAATCAGATATCAGCCGTCAGCGATCAGCGTACGCCAGATTGCGAAGCTGTCACCCTGAACGCAGTGAAGGGTTCTTCACTGCGTTCAGAATGACAGTGTCACTTCGCTCAGAATGACAACTCGTCGCCTTGGCTTTCCTGCGATCCAGAGGCTACCCAATCGGCGTTCATTCGACAGATCTGGAGGAAGACCATTTTCTTATTTAGAGGGCGTGTTTTGTGGACGTGTAATGAATTTCCGTTTTAGGGGCTATTTAACCAGAATCACGACCAGCACGACGAGAACCATCGCCGCCAGCAAGAAGAAGGCCCCGATGGCAATGAGGGTGATAATCAGCCGGGCGCGGGCGATATTCACACCTGCGCCTTGATCCAGGCTTTCTGGGGCCTCTTCGTCGCCCTCTAAGCCGGCCGTGTTGGGACTACTCTCGCTGTCTTGATCCCTATCCTCTTCGCGCTCGTTCATCTTCCCTCTGATATATTTCTATCAGCTTCGCCCCAGCCGCTTGCCAGGGAAACAGTCTGGCTCTTTCCAGCCCCGCCTCGATGAGGTGCCGTCGCTCTTCATCGTTATGGAGAACGCGGTCGATGCCCCAGGCAATGGCCGCGGGGTCCACCGGGTCAACCAGGATCGCCGCTTTGTCTAACACCTCCGGCAGGGACGAAGTGTTGCTGGCGATTACCGGAGTGCCACAAGCCAGCGCTTCCAGTGGAGGAATGCCGAAGCCCTCGTAGATGGAGGGGTAGACGAAGGCGTCAGCCGCGCCATAAAGGGTGGGCAGGTCGTCGTCGTCGACGAAATCCAGGAAGGTAACGGCCTCGCCGAGGTTCATGCGGCTCACCGCCTGAAAAATGGGCTCATAGAGCCAGCCTTTGCGGCCCGCGATCACCAGACGCCGGGTGAGGCCCCGATCCCTCAGCAGTTTGAAGGCCTCGAGAAGGCGGACGAGGTTCTTCCGGGGTTCCAGGGTGCCCACGGTTAGAATATAGGGCCCCTGTAGTCCCAGCCGGTTCTTGAGAGCAGCAACCTTCTCCTGGTCCGTCACCGGGCTGAACCTCTCATCTACGCCATTGGGGACTACGTGAATGCGGTCGGCCGGAAGGCGCAGCAGCCGAACCAGGTCGGCCTTAGTGTTGCTGGAAACAGCGACCAGGCTGTCGGCGTTGCGGACTGAGCGCCACACGGCTCGCCGAAGGTATCGACGGAGGGACGGCTCGGCGCAGTCTGGTACCGTCAGAAAGGAGAGATCATGCACCGTGACAATCGATCGTCCGCGCCTTTGAGGCGCAGAGACAAAATCGGGAGAGTGGAAGACGTCGATTCGGCCCAAGAACTGGTCGACCCACCAGGGAATATGAAGGCGGTGCCACACAATTGTCATCGCCCGTTCCGGCAGAGGCGCCTCCCTGGCCGTGAAGTTGGGATGGAGGCGGAGCAGATCGTGTAGGTCGCTAAGGTGCGGAGAGGCTCCGTCCGGTTTCACAGCGTAGAACAGGATGTACTCGTTGGTGCGGTCGAGGGCGGCCACAGCTTTGATCAGGCTTCTGGTATATCGACCTATCCCAGCGCCCTGATTGACTCCGGCCGTGTAATCGATCCCGATACGCAAGGCCATCTCTCGCTAACGCCACT
>JAMDCE010000688.1 GCA_023489135.1 Chloroflexota bacterium | reverse complement strand
GTATGCGGCGAAGGTCACCAAGGCCAGCGGCGGAAAGGCTTACGGTTACGGCTTTGGCAACAAGCAGAAGTTCATCCTGCCGTGGCAGCTGCAGATGGTTCAAAACAGCGGCGCTCCCGGCGGTAACAGCGGTTTCGACGCTCGCGAGGGCAAGTTCACCTGGGCAAGCAACCCCGCTTACCTGGATTGGATCACGTTCTTTATGGGGATGAAGCAGGATGGTAGCATAGTTCCCAATGCGATGTCGATGGACGACGAAATGGCCCGGGCGTCCTTCGCCGGGGGCAAGTTCGCCATGCTTATCGGTGGTGTATGGAACCAGAGCGGCTGGCAAAAGACCAACCCTGATTTCAAGGACTACGCCGTGGCGCAGCTTCCTTACGAGGGGCCGACCCAGGCGAGCTACTTCTACCGGGGACCCGGTGGAACTGGATGGGCCATCTCTGCCCAGACCAAGCACCCGGAGGAAGCCTGGCTATGGTTCGACTGGCTGAACTCGAAAGAGGCAGCTACTCGTTGGGTGCAGGATGGACAGGGCCTGCGGATTCAGCCCGAAGCCAACAATTCGGAGTATGCTAAGACTCCACAGTTCGCGCAGTTTATGGAATTGGGCAAGACCGACATCAAGATGGGACCGGCGCCCAGCCTGAAGCACCCGGAAATGAGCGATGTGAAGACGCAGCAGACCTTGCCGGATATCCAGGCCATTCTGGAAGGTATCTACACCGGACAGGTATCCGACTGGAAGGGTGCGCTGCAAGATCTCGAAGCTCGACAGAACGCCGAGCTGCAGCGGGCCATCAAGGAAACTCAGGCTCGCGGCATCAACGTCGATCCGAAGTGGTGGGCAGCTCCCGACTGGGACATCACCACGGATTACAAGTACTAGTACTGGCATAGGCCTAGACAGGAGAGAGTGAGAGAGGCATCCCTCTCCCACTCTCTCACTGTTCAGAAACGAGGAAGTCTGATGAGCACGCAGTCAATGGAGACTACTCTAAGGGCGATAGGATTATCCATTCCCGGAGATCCGAGACCCCTTTTAAGACAGCTAAGGAAGAACTTCTGGTCATACCTGTTTCTCCTGCCGATGGCCGTGCTGGTGAGTTTGTTCGTCGTGTATCCGTTGGTTGCCTCCGTGAACATAACGCTCTATGACTGGAATGGCATAGGCAACCCGACGCGCTTTGTGGGATTGCGGCACTTCTTCACCGTGGCAGGCGACGCCCTTTTCTGGAACGCGGTTAAGCACACTTTCACTTACGCCATGTTGCTCGTGCCCATTCAGCTGACGCTCGCTCTGGCGTTGGCCCTGGTGCTCAACAACCCCCGATTGCGGGGGTCGACCATCTACCGCGCGGTCTACTTCTCGCCGGTCGTCACCTCGGCCGCCCTGGTCGGCGTGGTTATCAGTCTGCTTCTGAGCAACTCGGGAATGAACCTGAGTATGCTCCTGGTGGATGCGGGCATAATCAGCACTCCGATAGACTGGCTGGGCGATCCCCGATTTGCCCTGCTGGCGGTAGTTGGCGTGGGCATCTGGCACACGATGGGCTACAACCTGGTTTACTTCCTGGCCGCCCTGCAGTCGATACCGAGGGAGTTGTACGAGGCGGCGGATCTAGACGGCGCCAACGCCTTCCATCAGTTCACCAAGGTGACCATTCCGATGCTGCGGGAGGTGGGAGCCGTCATCGTCTTCCTGGCGATTCTGGGAAGCCTTCAGGTTTTCGACCTCGTCCTGGTGATGACCGGTGGAGGACCTTACTTCTCCAGCGAAGTGGTCAGCACCTACATCTACCACTACGCGTTCACACCGGCTTCTATCGCGGGTGAGGCCAACGTGGGCTATGCCTCGGCGGCCGCGCTGTTCATGGGCCTGCTGGTGATGGGCATCACCGCGATGCAGCTGATATCGGTGAAATACGCTCGCGAGCGCCGCGGGGAATTGAAGTAAGGAGGAAAGGCGATGTCGACATCAACCAATACTGTTCCGAGCGGCCCATTCTCCAGGCTCAAGCTGAGCCGCAAAGCCATTCGGCTGCTTACCCACGCCATCCTGATCGGCGCCGGTTTCCTATACATGTACCCGTTCTTGTGGGTGCTCGCCAGCTCCTTCAAGTCGCCGGGCGAGTTCTTCACGTCGGGGCTCAGCCTGATTCCGAAGCAGCTTCAGTTAGACAATTACGTCTATGCTTGGAACACGGGCCACTTTGGCACGTACTTCATCAACACGGCGATCACCAGCGTGGCGGTGACCCTGTTGGTGATTCTGCTCACCTCGATGGCCGGTTACGTGTTGTCGAAAACCAGCTTCCCGGGCAAGAAGCTATTCATCGGTGGAATGTTGGTGCTGATGTTCCTGCCGGGAGGATACACCATCATTCCCACCTTCGAGCTGGCCCAAAAACTAGGCCTGTTGAACTCGCTGCTGGGGATCATAGTGGTTCAGACGGCGGGCGGTCTTATCTTCAACACCTTGCTCTTTATGGGCTACTTCGCCACTATTGGCAAGGAAGTGGAAGAAGCCGCGGTGGTGGACGGGGCTAACCTTCCGCAAACTTACTGGCACGTGATGCTGCCCATGGCCAAGCCTATGATCGCCACCGTAGGCTTGTTCCAGTTCATGATTAACTGGAACTCCTTCTGGATCCCGCTGGTGTTCACTCTGGGGAACGAAAGCCTGCGCACGCTGGCGGTTGGCCTCTATGCGTTCGTGGGAGAGAACTCCACGGGTTGGACATACATCGCCGCCGGAGCGATAATGTCCATCGTTCCCATAATGGCGGTGTTCTTCTTCCTCCAGCGCTACTTCATCGAGGCGGTGGCCGGAGCCATAAAAGGATAGGAATCAACTGGTCCAGCCTCGAGGGTGGGCCAGCGGTTTCCTCCAAGAAGGCACACTGTTTGTATGTGGTCAATGAGTTCCCTCAAACGGAAGTGATCCGTTTGAGGGAACTCATCCGTCGGCTGCGCGCACTATGCCGCTGGCCTAATGTTGACCGCCCGGTCCTGCCCTCGACGCGGGTCGTGCTCGACCTCGAACTCGACGGTTTCACCTTCGTGTAGATCGTCGAAGCTGCTCTCCTGCACCGCGCTGCGATGGAAGAACAGGTCCTCGCGCATTCCCTCACCGCGGATGAAACCGAAACCTCGGTCGCGGACCAGACGCTTAATCGTGCCCTGAGGCATACTCTTGCTCCTATGATGCTTACAGCTTATCCTCGGGGCGGCGAATTGACCAGGGCGCCTCGCCGGCGCCTGAATTGGCAATCGAGAATGGTGACCGCCGGCGAAATCTCCCCCATCGTCTCTACGTCGCCCTCCTCCAGAGTTGTTGCACGTTCTGTACCACGCTCGCAGAACAGGATAGTTATCTTGGACTATTGATATTTCCGAACAAAAATGGTAAAAGTATGCTGCCTTCTGGTAAACCACAGTCGGTTTGGTCGTACACCGGGCCGGGGGGCCCGGCTAGCGTATATTACAATACGTCGGTATTGAGTTCGCTGAACTATCCAACACCTGTATTGCCATACTAGTGGGTGTTGAGGATAGGGGGGCTATCTTGGCGCACCTGATGGGCCTGCTGTTAGGGATGACGGCGGCCAAGCTTCAGGGGTTGGCTCGTTACTGGCTGATCGAAACGACTGTCGAGCCCAGGACCCTAGTAGCACAACTTTATAGTCAAATGACCGACGAGCAGTCAGTCAAATTCCTCTACGAGACCCTCAGTTCGCGCGAGAGACTCGTTCTTGACCGCATCCGGGAAGAACCCAGGGGTTGGGTGTCTACCAAGGAGCTAGAGAGGGATCTTCCCTTTTCCGGCGTGGACCTGCACATGGTGCTCTCCGGGCTGGACGAAGCCGGCTTGGTTGTCGTGGGTCCGGCACGAGTGTCCGGCCACGAGATTCTCGATGAGCGCTCTTTCGCTTTCCGTTCGCGACCGTCGGTCCAATTGACGGTGGCGCGTGTTGCCCCCGAGATCTCCTCGATTCTCCAGCGCGTCAGGTCCCAGATCGAGGCGGGCGATCAGAGCGATAGGACGTTGCATAAGCTCCTGGGCGAGCTCACACTTTCGCAGCTGCAGAGTCTGGCCTCCAAGTGGCGAATACCCCATTGCGATCAATGTTTCAAGCGCGAGCTAATGGCGCTGGTCGAGGATACTATCTCTCGGCGAAATAGCGTCGACGCTGTTCTGGCCAAGCTGGGTGATGACTCGGCGGTAGTGTTTAGAACGGTGTGCGAGGCGGGCAGCAAGATCGGCGTCGAGTCCTTGAGAGAAAGGACCAGGATCTCGGAAAGCTCCCTGCGCGCCGTCTTGAGGAGCCTCGTCTCCCATCTTATTCTTGCCGATACTTATGTCGATGGGCGGAGATTCGTATTCGCCCCCATCGGCGTGGCGCGCGACGACCATCTGACTGAGGCCAAAGAGCCGCCGGCCGATTCCGAATTGGGAAACGATCAGGAGGTGGAGGTGCCCTTGAAGGTGACCCAGGCCAACTTCGCTTTCTTCTTCGATCTTCTGGTGCTCACCAACCTGCTGGAAGCGAACGACGTCGAGCTGGCAGGACGCGACCTGAGGCTCCCGCGCTGGGCAGTTAGCCAGCTCAAAGAGGAGCTCGCCGTGGTGGCAGGAAGTGGGTTTGGGCCTATTCGACTCGATTGCCTCGTGCGCGTGGCCTCCAAACTGGGCCTAATCGGTATTCGCGACGACAAAATCGTGTCGAATGAAAAGGTCGAGGAATGGGTTGCGCTGGGAATGGCGGGCCAGGGCCGGGCTCTTTTTGATTATTGGCTGGAAGATGATTGTTGGTGCAATGACCACCGGGGATATAGGATAGACCTCGATCCGAACAAGTACCGCTGCATTCGCAAGCGCCTGCTGTCCGTTCTGAGAAGGTGCAGGCCGGGGTCCTGGTACCGGGTGGGCACGATTGTGGAGGCCGTTATCGAGAAGTGTGCGGAAGTCCACGAGGCTGGCCGCGTCCGTGCAGCGGGCGAAGACCGCGCGGGAGCCGATTACCGAGAGCAGGTGAGGCGAGTTGTGGCGCTGAGTCTGGGTACTTTGCTCTACTGGACGGGTGGGTTATCGCTGGGATACGACGAGGGCATGGAGCCATCCGCCATATCGATCAGCGGGATGGGGGCGTGGTTGTTGGGCCGGCGGGCCTCCCGTAGGTCCGCGCCTTCGAGTGGGACGTTGACTATCCTCCCTAATTTCCAGGTGCTGCTCTCCGGCGCTGATCCAAAGGCGTGGCGCTGGCTGCTCAAATTCGCCGTCACCGTCAGCGTGGGCCGCGTCAGCGTTCACCAGATCACCAAGAGAAAAGTCCAGCAGGCGACGGTTCGCGGGCACCGGCCCGAGGATTTTGTGGAATTTCTCACCGAGCGGAACCGAGAGGAAGTACCACCCGCGGTTATCTCTTCCATACTGGACTGGGCCGAGGCGGCGAAAGCACCTTACTCCGTGCTGAGGAACGGTTCGTGTTCTTCTCCTGCCGTAAGCTGATGGCATGAAAATGACGCTGGCGAGCGTAAAATCCCTGCTCATCGACCTCGACGGCGTGGTATACCGCGGCAACACCCGGCTCAAGGGGGCCTCCCGCCTATTTCGCTTCCTGGAACAGCATCAGATTCGCTTTTGCCTCCTGACCAACAACTCCACCCTCACTGCGGCGCAGTACGCGGCAAAGCTTGGCCGCCTCGGCATCTCAGCGCCGGAGCATTCCATCTTCACCAGCGGCCAGGCCGTGGCCCAGTACCTGAGCAAGGTAGCCGCCGCGCGAAGCGGGGTCTTCATCATCGGAGAGGAAGGTTTGCGTCGGCCGATAGAGGAGGCCGGGTTCCGGCTCGAGGAGGCGAACCCCGGCTACGTCCTGATCGGACTGGATCGTCATCTAACTTATCGCAAGCTATCGATAGCCGCCCTGGCCGTCAGGCAGGGAGCAAAGCTGGTGGCGGCCAATCCCGATAAGACCTTTCCTACCGAGCGAGGCTTGCTGCCGGGGTGTGGGGCCATAGTGGCTGCCGTGGAGGCCTGTACCGACCAATCGGCGGTGGTGGTAGGCAAGCCCAATCCCGAGATGCTGCGCCTGGCGATGCAACAGCTGGGCGCTACGACGAGCGAAACCGCCATCCTCGGCGACCGACTGGATACCGACGTGCTGGGGGGCCAGCGGGTTGGGATCACTACGATTCTGGTGCTGACCGGCATCAGCGCCGGAGACCAGCTAAAGGAGGCGCCAATCCAGCCCGATCTTGTGTTCGAGGATTTGGATGAGCTGGTAGACAATTGGGGGTGAGGAACTCCGCGCACCGGACATCACATCATAGAATACAACTCCTTCGTATGTTATAATACGACACAGGTTCCCTCTGGCTGGGTTCCCTCAAATTATCAGGTGTATCACGTTCAGTTTTCTGCGCCTGGAGAGGAAGCAAGTAGATGTTTCGTCGTCCCGAGAGCGCGGGCGTTTCGCCTGCAAACGGGGGGGAGATGGTAGGCGAGGGACGCGAGGAGTTCGAGCGACCTATTCCATCGATTGATGATCTCAAGTCCATAGCCCGAGAGCTGAGGCGCCAGATAGTGGTGATGACCGGTCGCGCCGGCTCGGGCCATCCCGGCGGATCGCTTTCGGCAGTGGAGATTGTCACTGCCCTCTTCTTCGCCGAAATGAGGCATCGACCCTCTGATCCCCTTTGGGTTGATCGAGATCGTTTCATTCTCAGTAAAGGGCACGGTGCCCCGGTGCTCTACGCGGCTCTGGCTCAGGCGGGCTACTTCCCCAAGTCTTGGCTGGAAAACCTGCGCCAACTCAATAGTCCACTTCAAGGGCATCCCGACCGGCTGAGCACGCCCGGAGTGGAAGTGTCCACGGGTTCTCTGGGGCAAGGCCTTTCGGTGGGAATAGGCATGGCCCTGGCCGGTAGGCTGGACTCACGGGACTACCGCGTGCACGTACTGGTGGGATGTGGTGAGTCAAACGAGGGGCAGGTTTGGGAGGCCGCCATGGCGGCTGCTCACTACCGGCTGGATAATCTGGTGGCCATCCTGGACTTCAATGGGATGCAGATCGATGGATTGAATCGAGAGGTTATGAACATAGAGCCCATCGCCGACAAATGGCGCGCCTTTGGCTGGCACGTCATCGAGGTCGATGGCCACAGCTTCGGGCAGCTACTTCCGGCGTTCGCCGCTGCCCGCGACATCACGGGACGTCCCACGATGATCGTGGCTCACACCGTCAAAGGCAAGGGCGTATCGTTTATGGAGAACGTCGTGGATTTCCACGGCAAGGCGCCCAAGCGGGAGGAAGTGGAGAAAGCGCTTCTGGAGTTGTCCGGCGACGGCAATTCATAAACAAAGGATTGGATGGATCCAATGAGGGAAGGAATGGCCACTCGCGAAGCTTACGGCAGGACGCTGGTGGAGCTTGGCGGAGAAAATGACAACATCGTGGTGCTGGACGCCGACCTGGCCAAGTCCACGATGACCAAGATGTTTGCCGACAAGTACCCCCATCGATTCTTCGACTGTGGGGTCGCCGAGCAGAACATGGTCGGCATCGCGGCCGGCCTGGCGCTCTGCGGCAAGATTCCCTTCGCCAGCAGCTTCGCCGTTTTCGCTCCCGGTCGCTGCTTCGATCAGATCAGGATGGCGGTGGCCTATTCGGGGGCCAACGTGAAGATCGCCGCCAGCCACGCCGGACTGACCGTGGGGCAGGATGGCGCTTCCCATCAGGGAATCGAAGATGTCGCCCTGGCCCGGTGCCTGCCCGGGGTCAACATCCTCGTGCCGGCGGACGAGGTGTCCGCGGCGTGGGCCACGCGGGTAGCGGCTGAAACCCCGGCGCCGTTTTACCTCCGACTCGGGCGCCCCAAGTCACCAATCGTCTACGACGGCTCGCAGAGATTCGAATTGGGCCGCGCTGTGCCTCTGCGCGATGGCCGGGATGCCACGATAGTGGCAAACGGGAGAATGGTAGTCGAGGCCTTGCTGGCGGCAGACTTGTGTCAGCAGGAAGGAATCGACGTCCGAATTCTCGATCTACATACCGTCGAGCCGATCGATCGTGATGCCATCGTGGCGGCCGGGCGTGAGACGGGGGCGGTAGTCGTCGCCGAAGAGCACCTGATGGGCGGAGGTGCCTGCGCCGGCGTGGCTCAGGTCCTGGCCGAGGAGTGCCCGGTGCCGATGGAGTTCGTGGCCATCAGAAGGATTTTCGGGCAGTCGGGTGATCCCAACGAGCTTCTAGAGAAGTACAAGCTGACGGCCAAGGATATCTTCGAAGCCACCGTCCGGGCGGTGGCGCGCAAGAAATGAGCGCATCGGCCTTAAATGGGCTGAAACGTAAGCTGCTGGCTTCACTGGCTCTGGGCCTGATAGTGATCTTGGCCGTCGTGGTCTTCGGCGATGTGCCCAAGATATCCCAGGCGCTGGGCCGGTTCGAATGGAAATATATTCCTGCCATCTTGGGACTCACCCTCGCAAACTACCTCTTGCGCTTCGGCAAATGGCAGTTCTACCTGAGATTAGTAGGCGTCGGGCGGATCAGCAAGAAGGAGAGCTTCTTCATCTTCTTCAGCGGCCTCTCGATGGTGATGACTCCGGGCAAAGTTGGCGAATGGCTGAAGTCCTTTCTCCTGCGTGAATCGACCGGGACTCCCTTTGCGGCGTCTGCGCCGATCATCATTGCCGAGCGCCTCAGCGATGGTCTGGCAATGATCCTGCTGGCTTCCGGTGGGCTGATTCTCTACGGACAGGGCTGGCAGATACTGCTGCTGTTCCTGGCCGGGTGCCTTGGGCTAGTAGCGATCAGCCAGAATCGGGCTCTGGTGGAAAAGCTGTTGAGCGCCGGTGAGCGGGTCACCCTCTTGTCCAAGCGCATACATCACGTGCGGATGTTCTACGAAAGCTCATATCAGCTGCTTCGCTACCGGAACCTCGCCCTCGCGACCGTCATCGGATTCGTTTCCTGGGCGGGGGAGTGCGTTGCTTTCTACCTGGTGCTGATCGGCCTGGGCATTCCCGCCAGTCCCATCCTTCTCGTTCAGGCAGCCTTCGTGCTGGCCGCTTCCACCCTCATCGGTTCCATTTCTATGCTGCCGGGCGGACTGGCCGTGGCCGAAGGCAGCATCACGGGTCTTCTTCTACTGCTGGGCGTGACCGCGGAGGCTTCCCTGGCGGCCACGGCCACGCTGCTCATTCGCTTCTGCACCCTCTGGTTCGGCGTGGCGGTGGGAATAGTCGCGCTATTCCTTTATTCGAGACAAACGCTCGGAAAAGCGAGCGAAATCGTGAGTCCGGAGGCATCGTAATCCGGAGGAGGTGTCGGACGTGCAGATCGACGCGGGTGTGTACCGGTTGACAGTGTACGGCGTATGTCGTACACTGTCAAGTGAACGCGGAAGAAGAGTAAGGGGAGTGACTTCCTCACTGTAAGGAGCAAGATATGGCCCCGGCTACGATCAAAAGTGAGCGTCTGGAGGCACGTGTCACGCCACAGCAGAAGGATCTAATACAGCGGGCTGCGCATCTCTCTGGGCGCAGCGTGACGGATTTCATCGTGGACAGCCTTCAGTCGGCCGCGGAGGAGACCATCCGAACCCATCAAGTTATGGAATTGACGGCACGTAGCACTGAGGCGTTCGTGAACTCATTGTTGAATGCACCGGCGCCGAATGAACGGTTGCGCGCCGCCGCACGCCGCCATCGAGAGCTAACAGGCGAGTAGTGCCAGAGCAGCGTTACCGATTCGATGTGCTGCACAAGCACCACAAGGAATCGGACTTCTGTTGCGGTGTCGAATCGCTGAACAACTACTTCTATCGGCAGGCCGGCCAGGATCAGCGTCGAGGGCTGGCCGTACCATATGTCCTCATTGATAGCGCCTCAGGGCGTGTGGCAGGTTACTATACACTCAGCGTGCTTTCGCTTCTGCCCGCGGCGCTGCCTCTTGAGATCGCCAAGAAATTGCCACGCTACGAGTTGTTCCCTGCTGTCTTGCTTGGTCGGTTAGCCGTCGATCTCCGCTACCAGGGACAGGGTTTTGGCGAAGTGCTGCTCATAGACGCACTGCGGCGCGCCCTGGAGAGCAGCCACGTGGTTGCGGCCATGGCTGTCGTGGTAGAGGTGGAAAACGATAATGCTCGCGCCTTGTACGAACGCTTTGGTTTTCTGCCCTTCGTCGACGACGAGTACCGCTTATATCTTCCTATGAAAACCATAGCCCAACTCGAGCTGGGTTATTCGGGTTCAGGAGGCTAGCGATCACCCCAATCTACCGCCGGAGGCCTGCGGCACGCCTAGCTCGTCAAGGGCGAGGGCAGCCGCTCCGATCAATCCGGTGTCTCCCCCGAGCGCCGCGGGAACGACGCGCAGGTGTTCCCTGACGATGCGCATAGTTCGCTGGTCCACGATTTCGTCGACCGGCTGGAAGAGCAGCGGCCCCGCGTTGGAGACCCCTCCCCCGATGACGATCAGGCTCGGATCGAACAGGTGAGCGAGGTTCACGACGCCCACTCCCAGGGCGATGGCGGCGTGGCGTATCAGCTCATTGGACAGGATATCGCCGGCTCTGGCTTCGCGCACGACTAGCTCGGCGGTGATCTCCTCGATATTACCCTCGACCGCATCGCGCAGCGAGCTGGTCGCGCCGTCCCTGATACGGGCCTTGGCCATTCTGGCGATCGCCGTGCCCGAGGCTATCGCTTCGAGGCACCCGACATTGCCACAGGAGCATAACGGCCCGTTCATGTCGATGGTCATGTGGCCTACTTCGCCGGCGCCGCCTTCCGAGCCAAGGAAGAGCTTGCCGTCGGCGATTATGCCTCCGCCCACGCCGGTGCTAATGGTGATGTAGATCATGTTGTCGACGCCTCTGCCGGCGCCGAATCGATGCTCGCCCAACGCCGCCACGTTGGCATCGTTTCCCACGAAGACCCGGACGCCAAGCCTGGACTTCATAATGTCGCGGATGGGGACGTGGTCCCACCCCGGGAGGTTGGGCGGCGAGACGACGACCCCGCTCCTGGGTTCGTAGGGACCCGGGACGCCCATGGCTACAGCCGCGGCACGGCGCAAGTCGTCCTGGCCCACGGTTTCGATGACTCTATCTACGATGCGGTCGATCACCGCACCGACGCCTTCCTCCGCGTGGGTTGGGGTGGAAGCCCTTTTGATTAGCTTCCCATTGAAGTCGACGGTGGCCACGCGAAGGCTGGTGCCTCCAAGGTCGATGGCCACGACGAACGGTTGCTTGTTCTTAACCGCCGCTTGAGACGAGAGTTGAGTAGGCAATGTATCATCCTTCTAGTGCCCGCGTTCTAAACGTTCTTAGAGCGGCAGCGGCTGCCGCACCTAACAAGGCGAACGCCGCCATCAATACAAAGGCAAGCTCGTAAGATCCGCTCGAGTCTTTAACGAGCCCGACCACAAACGGCGCCACCACGATGCTCGCCGTCAGGCAGAAGTTAACTATCCCGTAAGCCAGGCCGCTATCCTCCAGGCGTGCCACCTTGCCCGCCAAGAACATCACCGAGGTGGGAGTGAAAGGCGATGTGATGCCGATGATAATCAGTGGCAGAACGACCAACGCCGCCGAAAAGGGCACGACGAGAATAGCCAGACCGACCAACAGGTTGGATAGCACGGCAAAGATCTCGGGCTTCTGGTACCTGTCCAGAAGATAGCCGACGATGGGTCCCAGGACGGGGGAACCGAACATGAGGATGCTGGACATAAGGCCGGCCAGACTGGGGTCATAACCCTTGGCAGTGAAGTACACCGGACCGAAGGTAATGAACGAGAGCGTGGCGGCGTTAAACAAGAGCCAGATGATGCCCACCAGCCAGGAAGGTAGCCCAATGTCGAATGTTTTCTTCCAGATGGCTTGGGCGGGAATTGGCCCGGCCGCTGCCGGCCGAGTGGGTGAGGGGTGGTGCAGCAAGAAGAGGGCGAGCATCCCTGCGACGCACACCACCGCGCCGACCAAAACCGCCACCGGCCAACCGCCGCTGTAGGCCAGGTCGCCGAGCAAAGTGAGAGACAGAATCGTGGCAATGGGAAACCCGGATGAATACAATCCCATCGCCAGGCCCAGATCTCTCCCTCTGAACCACTGAGTTATCATTCTGGCAATGGCAACGCTTCCCGATAGGCCCCCCGCCCCGGCGATCAACCTCCCGATCACCAACTGTGGGTAGGACGTTGCCGACGCGGTTACCAGCGTGCCCACGAGCATCGCAGCGTAGCAAATGAAGATGATGCGTGAGGCTCCACGTTGGCGATCCGCCCATAGCCCAACCGGAATGGAAAGAGCCAGGCCGGGCAGGGCATAGAGGCCCATAAGGCTGCCTGCCTGAGCGTACGTAAGGTGCAGCTCAGGTATCAGGATGGGCAGAAGCGGAGGGATGGACTGGAAGGTAATCCCAAAGGCAAGGGTTCCCAGGTAGTACACGCAGAGCATTACCCAGCGGTAGTTGTCGGTTGTGGAAGCCCTGGGGGGAACCGAGTTCGACAGCGTAGTGAGCAACAGCGTTTCTCCGATTCTAAGCCGCGAGGTCGACTTCGGCAACTACTCGGCCCTGAAGCGACCAGGGGCCGGGCTTTTCAACATTGACCCAAACCATCTTGCCGAGCCA
>JAMDCE010000471.1 GCA_023489135.1 Chloroflexota bacterium | reverse complement strand
GCACCTCCTCGGTGCCCATATCATACCATACCACCAGTCCATCGGTCGACCTAATGTCAGCTATAAGGTAGAAAACTTATCTTCACCCGCTAGGTGAAGCCTGGGAGCATGAATTCACGGATTGGGGCAGGATCGGAAAGGTTGACAGGGCAGAGGTGTTGTGCTAGCTTTGGTGCCGGTTGGTAGGCAGCATAGCGCACCGACTGAATTGCGCTGCGCAAGACGGCGATCAGACATGTAGCGCGGGCGGCCTGTCCCCCGCAGGGGAGGGGCGGGAGGAGCTATCCCGTTTTGACGTGACATTGTCAAACTGATATGAGCAGTAAAGCAGGTTTGGAGGGTGTATGAGCACGTTTTACCCCTATGGCTACAAGGGCTACCCCAAGGGCTTGGAGTACCCCTGGACCTACGCCACGCCTTCGGAGAAGGAGCGCGAGCGGAGATGGGAAGCGATTCGCAGCTCCATGAGGAAGCACGACCTCGATTGTCTGATCGTGGGCGGCCCCTTCGGCTACATGACGGTGCTGGTCAACCACCTGTACTACATCTCAAACTACCAACCTTATGTCAACAAGGGCACCTTCGTCGTGTTTCCGCTGGAGGGAGAGCCACAGCTGGGCGTGAACAACGTGCTCGGTCCACAGTTCCTGCACGTCGCTTCCGAAACATCCTGGATAAAGGAGATAGTGGCCAGCCTCAATTCAGCCCAGGATGTCGTGAGGAAGATCAAGCAGCTCAAGCTGGAGCATGGCAGGCTGGGGATCGTGGGCTACAAGATGGACATATTTCCGGCGGCGACGTATAACGCGCTGCGCGAGAGCTTGCCGGGTGCGACCTTCGAGGACGCGACGGTAGCGATGGAAGACGCGATGGACGAGGTCTCCCGGACCAGTCCGGAGGAACTGGCCCTGTTGAGGAAAGCGTGCCAAATCCACGACCTGTGGTTCAAGGCGGTGGCCGAAGCGATGAGGCCGGGGGTAATGGAGTGCGAGCTGTGGGCGACGGCGGAGAAGGTGATCGTCGAGAACGGGGGTTGGTACCCCCACTTCATGCTCGTGACCTCGGGTCCCAGCCCGACGTTCCTTCGGGCGCCGGCGTCGCGCAACAGACTCAACCCGGGGGACGTGATCCTGTTCGAGACGGACGTGCTCTACGGAGGGGTGGAGCCACAGACGAGCTTCGCCCTTTCCCTCGGAAGGCCCAAGAGGGAGGTCGAGGAGATGTTCGAGTTTTGCCGGGAGATGTACGAGTACGCCCTGGTGGAACTTGAGAAGAACCGGACCTTTATGGACATAGAGGTGGACCTGGTAAATCGCATCCACGCCGCCGGCTACGAGCCGATGACGCCCCAAATCCACCGCTACAACATGTCGGGCGCCACGCCGATGGGCAGCCCCCCGCGCCCCGGAGACCGCTTCACCGTCCACCCCAACGTGGGCAACAAGGACTACACCGCCAGCGGAAAGATCGGGGACTGCATTCGCATCAACGAGCAAGGCAAGGTGGAAAGGCTGCAGTCGACGGCGGCGCAGCTGCACATCGTCGAGGTCTAGCTGAGCCCGGTAGGAGTCTTAAAGGATCGCAAGAAAGTATTATTGACTGTTATAGCCGACAGATAATAGAATGATCTCGTAACCCGTTGTCACGAGCCTCCCTGGGCTGCGTGGGCGGGGTGGAGCGAGTGGAGAGGCGCCGTATCGGGGCGCCTCTTGGCGTTTGGCTCATAGAGAGGCACCTGGTTTCCGGGTGCCTCTCGTGATTTGTGCGCCGCGCCTGCCGCAAATCTGAACACCTTCGCTCCAGAAGACGTAGGCTTCGCGAATGAGTCAGCGGGGACCCATATCTACTGCTCGGCTTGTGGAGGTATCTGATGACAAGTTCTGCCGTTCGTGTTAAAGGGCTCGTGAAGTACGCGTTGGCCTTTGTTATTCTATTGTCCAGTCCGCTGCTGCTGATAATGAACGTCACGGCTGCCCCCGACTCCCCGGTGACGCCGCCGGGAGAATCATACGTCGCCGACGGCGACCGGGCCAACACCGTGGAGCAGACGTCGGTCGTCCCTGTAAGCCTTCCTTCACATTACAATGTGTGCGAGGACGCTACATTGGGAGGCTGCACCCCGGTGAAGGACCTGGGACAGAACCAGGCATCCTGGGCTCAGGCTACGACGGCCGCCGTGGAAAACGTCGTTAAGCTGCAGACCGGCAAGATCATAACTCCCTCGCTGCAGTACCTGATTTCCTGCAATGTCGAGGGCTGGGGCACCACCGGTGGCTCCTGGGCCTACGACTACTATATCGACAAGATGCCGCGGAATGAAACTGAAGCGGGGGTTGTCTACGAGAGCGACTTCCCGTACACGCCGGGGGCCAAGTGCGGGGACCCATACCCCCAACCCTACCCCCACCACGAAAAGCTTACCGACTGGCGCTTCGTGGGCGCTCCGGGCACCATTCCCTCCGACGACGCCATCAAGCAGGCTCTCCTGGACCACGGGCCTATCGCGACCGGCGTCTGCGCCGGCCCTGAATTCATCAGCTATACGGTCGGCATTTTCGCCACTAACGAAGCATCCGAACCAGTGTGCTGGGGAAGAGCCAACCACGCCGTGCTCATCGTCGGGTGGGACGACAATCAAGGCGGCCCTAACGGGATATGGTACCTCAAGAACTCGTGGGGCACGGGGTGGGGAGAAGGCGGCTACATGCGCATTGTGCGAGGCATCTCCAGCGTGGGGACGGAAGCCAATTACGTTATCTTCAATCAGTCGCCGCCGACTGCACCGAGCAATCTGACGGCAACAGGAGGAGCCAGCGCTAGGACCGTGCACCTCTCCTGGACGGACAACAGCAGCAACGAGACCGGCTTCCTGATCGAAAGATCCCTCAGCGGCACCGGCGGATGGGCGCAGATAGGCACCGCGGCCGCCAACGTTACCGCCTACGACGATAACGCGGTGAATTGCCAGACGAGCTACTACTATCGCGTGCGGGCCTACAACGGGGTGGACACCTCGGGCTACAGCAACAATGCCACCGGCATTCCTTGTCCGGCGACCCCGACGTCCACGCCGACCCCGACGTCAACCCCGACCCCAACGCCAACCCCGACACCTGCGCCGATCTTCGTGGCCTATTTGCCGATGATAGCCGTGGGTAGCGGTGGTCCTATTGTAACGCCCTCTCCTACTCATACTCCGAGCCCAACCGCTACACCCAGCCCTACGCCAAGCTCTACCCCCACTCCTACCGCCACCCCCACACCCGATTGGATCACCATCACCCGCGAGGACTTTGAGGGTTCAGCGCCCAGTAACTGGCAGGTCTATGATTACGACGGGGCGGTTAATGACGAGTACTTCTGGGCCAAGCGGGATTGCCGGGCGGACGGTGCCGGCTACAGCGCCTGGGCCGTCGGCGGCGGAGCCGAGGGCGGGCCTCTTAGCTGCGGAAGCGGCTATCCGAGCTACGCTGATTCGTGGATGGTATATGGGCCCTTTAGTCTGGCCGACGCCACCGCGGCGACACTCACGTTCACCGCGTGGATAAGCACCGAAG
The DNA here is from genome assembly GCA_023489135.1 of Chloroflexota bacterium. The sequence goes on along the minus strand of JAMDCE010000471.1, from coordinate 9,102 downwards.
TCTATGCCGATCAGTTCTGCTGGGTGGCGTCGGACGATGGTATCCATTTCCCCGGCGGATTCTGCACCTGGGGAGATTCGGGCGGCTGGGGTTCCGGCTCGCTGGATCTGGCGAAGGTCCCGCACGTTGGCAGCCTGATCGGCAAGCCGACGGTGTGGGTGGCGTTTAGATTCTTCAGCTCGTACGACGTTAGCTTCCCGGAGGGGGCCTATGTGGACAACATCGTCCTGGAAAAGTGCACCAAGACTTCCTGCTCAGCCACATCCAACCCGGCCGGGCTGCTATCCGATAGTCCCAGAGGGAAGCTGATCCCCTACGAGGCTCCGGCGATGGTCTTGCCCAGACGCTAGCCGCCAGTAGATGATGATTTCACAGTCATAGGTCATCTGGAGTAAGGCCAGTCCTCTTGGCAATTCGAGCAAGCATACGAGGACCGATCTCCTCGCGCTCGTGAAAAGGGAACACGTAATCAGGCCATCCGGAACGAGCGAGCACACGATGAGAACCGGCAGTCTCTCTTTTGATTGACCAACCGATATGAAGGAGGGCCGCAAGCACCACTCGTGCCTTGGACGAACGCCACCGGCTCACGCAGGCAGCGCGAAAAGGCCGTCAAGATCAGGAACGGGCTCGCCATGCTCAATCCGATCTGCGATCACCCGCAGGGCCAGTGCCTCAACCTGGGAAATAGCCTCTTGACGAGTCTTTCCGTAAGCCATAACGCCTGGAAGATCGTTAACTTCGGCGACCCAGCGCCCGTCCTCTTCTCTTTCGATTTCAATCCTCACCTTGATACCCTCCAATGCTGAATGTATCACATAACAGGCCAGGATACAAATCGGGCAGCGACGCAGGCACCGGGTTGGGCGTGGGAAGGCTCAAACTCGGTACCTCTTCGCGTCTGGTCGATAGCTTGAAACTCGTAGTACTTAGCCCGAATTTTGCGATCGCGGTTTCCAAAACCGCGTCGGTCTTCGCGGTAGCTTCACGCCCTCTTAGAAGACCTCAATTTCTCCGTCGCTTCAAGGTCCACCTTCAGCGTCGCAGGGTCGATGACCACCCCGTATTCCTCCCCGGCCTTCTCCGGGCTGACGTACCCATTGACGACGTCACTTTCCACCCTTTCAGGGTCGCGCTCAAACGGGTCGCCATAGCCTCCTCCCCCAGGATTGTGGAAGACGATGACGTCTCCCGGCCTGGCGAAGTTTAGCCCCCCGGGGTCCTTGGCAGCATCGTTGATCAGAAACTTAGATTTGGATCCGGGCTTGGCCCCGAATATCCCGTCCGCCGGATGGCGAAACCTTCCTCCCTGGATACCTATAGCAACCGGTGTGCTGGGAGCATGTTCGTCGTCGGGCACCCTGAAGACGACCTGCCGGCCCAGTCCTCCCCTCATCCTGCCGGGGCCGCCCGAATCACGAAGGAGCTCCCTTTTCTCCATGATGAGCGGCGAGTCGCTCTCGAAGATCTCGCAGGCGGTGTTGGCACCGTTGGCGGGAAAGATAACACACGAGCGACCGTCCTGCCGGTGGTTGGCGCCCATGCCACCACCCCTGATCAGCACGGAGTGGAATTTATGCCCATCGTGCCTCCGGCCGTAGAATACCTGCATCCAGCCGGGCGTTCCACCGCTGGAGGCGATGATGTTGTGCGGCGCCGCGGGGGCCAGCGCTTTGTAAACTATCTCGGTCAGGAAGTGGCCTATCTGCATGCGCGCCGCCACGGCGGCGGGAAACCGGCAGTTGACGATAGACCCTTCCGGCGCTTTCAAGATGATCGGGCGGATGCAGCCGTCGTTGTTGGGCATCTCCGGGCTGAAGGCGCTCTTAACCGCCATAAAAACGTAAGCGTAGGTGAAGTTATAGGTTACGTTGCCTCCCCAATCCACCTCCGGAGAAGAGCCATCAAGATCGACGATAATGTCGCTTCCTTTAACTTGCACCGAGGCCTTTATAGTAACGTCCTCCCGCGAACCGGGGCCTTCCACGACTCCGACGTGCTCATAAACACCATCGGGAATACTGGTTATCGCCTCTCGCACGCTCTTCTCGGTCACGTCCATAATCTGGTTGGCAAGGTCATCCAGGTTGGTCAGGCCGGTGTCCTCCATCATCTGGGTAATCTTTTGCGAGCATACGTGGTTAGCGGCCACCTGCGAACGGATATCGCCGATAACTTCTTCCGGCGTCCGAACGTTCCAGCGAATCAGATCCAGGATAGCCTCGTTGAATACCCCGTCCTCGCAAAGCTTCAAGGGGGGGGATGAACAGGCCATCCTCGTGAAGATCGCGATTGTCGGATGCCACACGACCGCCTATGTCCGAGTGGTGAAAAACGCAGGCGGTAAAACCCACCAGCGTCTCCCGGTGGAATATGGGGCTCATCACGCACACGTCGTTGAGATGGCCGGCCATCAGCCAGGGATCATTAGTAATGAAAACATCACCCGGCCTATAGCGCTCTTCGGGCAACAGATTGACCCACTTCTTGACGCCCAGTGACATGGCACCGGCTTGTCCGGGGGTGCAGAAGGTGCCCTGCGCCAGCAGCCGTCCTCTTCGATCTGAGAACGTGCAGGTGTAATCGTGCGCGTCGCGCAGCAGGCTGGAAAAAGCGGTTCGGGCGACGGTGGCATCGGCCTCATCTACGATGGAAATGATCCTGCGCCAGAGTATCTCCAGAGTTATGGGATCAAACGATCCTGCCATGCTGCCTCGCCTCCTTCAAAGTGATCGATAGAAAACCGTAGCTCTCGACGCAAACGCAAGCGTCCTCGCCCACGACGGTGGTTGACTCCCTCTCCTCGATGATGGCCGGCCCGGCAAATCTGGCCCCTGGAAATAGCCTGTCACGACTGTACACGATGTAGGGAATGAAATCCCGGGCTGCCGGCGAGTAGGCCAATCGCCGACCCTTGATGGCTTCTTCCAGCGAGGCTACCTTCTTTTCGACCTCGGGCAAGCGCAATGGCCGGGTGGGCAGGCTGGCCCTTAATCTGAAGCTCACGTACTCAACCGGAGACTCGGGGTAGGTTCGACCATACAGGGCCTGGTATTTTCGATCGAACAAGGCGCGCACTTCTTCTACCGCCATTCGAGCGAAATTGCCATTTGTAACGGGGACGTTGGTCTCGGCTCCCTGCCCCACGAAACGCATATCGATTGACCTTTCGTAGGCAATGTCCTCGATGGTTCCGCCCCTCTGTAAGATGGAAGCCCCCTCCCTTTCCATTTCCTGAAACAGCGCCTCGATTTCGGCAAGGTTTGCCTCCAGAAGCCCCACTTTGTGACTGCGAACCAGATCAAAGGCCCTTGGGGCCGTGAAAAAGCCGAGGGCTGAACCGACCCCGGGGATCGGAGGGATGAGAACCCTGGGGGCATCCAGCTTGCGGGCCAGGCCGTAAGCGTGGACGGGACCGGCGCCGCCGAAAGCACAAATGGTGGTGGTCCTAGGATTGCCCCCTTTCTCGGCAATGTGGGTCTTGGCCGCGCTGGCCATGGTTTCGTTGATCAGGTCGTGAATACCCCAGGTAGCCTCGATGGGGGTTACCCCCAAAGGCCTGGCAATCTTCTCCTCGATGGCCCGCTGAGCCGACTCCCGGTCCAGGCGCATCTCCCCACCCAGGAAGTAGTCGGGATCCAGATAACCCAGGCACAGGTCGGCATCGGTCACCGTCGGCTCGGTTCCGCCCTGACCGTAGCACAGTGGCCCGGGGTCCGCTCCCGCGCTATCCGGTCCCACCCGCAGCAGACCCATGCTACTGATTCGAGCTATGCTGCCGCCGCCCGCGCCGATCTCCATCAAGTCCACCACCGGCACCTGTATGTCGAGACCGCTGCCCTTCTTGAAGCGGTGGACCCGCCCCACCTCGAAGGTCGAGACCATCCCCGGTTCGCCATCCTTTATCAGGCACGACTTGGCGGTTGTGCCGCCCATATCGAAGGCAAAGATGTCCCTGATGCCGAAAATCTCCCCGAAGTGCACCGCCGAGATGACCGCCGCCGTGGGACCCGACTCTATGACCCGCACCGGGAACTCTTTGGCCACGTTGGCGGACGTAACTCCGCCGCTAGAGAGCATAATAAAGAGCTTTCCACTGGAGCCCATCTCCTCCAGCCGGCCATCCAGCCTGCCGATGTATCTTCCCGTAAGGGGCTTGACGTAGGCATTGGTAACCGTGGTGCTGGTCCGCTCGAACTCTCTGATCTGAGGGAGCACTTCATAAGAGATCGATAGAGACAGGCCGGGCGCCTCTTGTTGGACGATTTCTTTGATCGCCCGCTCGTGAGACGGGTTTTCGAAGGAGTTGATGAGACATACCGCCAGCGACTCGATCCCCATGTCAACCAGTCGGCGCAAGACGCTTCTCACTTCGTCGGCAGACAGTTTTCTAAGTATCCGCCCGTCGCTGGCGATACGCTCGTCCACCTCCTGGCGCAGAGGCCGGGGGACCAGCGGTTCGGGGTAAGTGGCAAAAATGTCGTAGGTGTCATAGCGCTTCTCCCGCCCCAGCTCTAACGTATCGGCAAAGCCGCGGGTGGTGATCAACCCCGTTCTGGCGCCCTTGCGCTCGATGATGGCGTTTATTACCAGGGTGGTGCCGTGTATCACCTCCTCAAGCTGCTGGACGAAGCCCGGAGCCCTGCCCTGCATCTGCTTGATACCCTCCACTACCGCGTCCGACGGGTCTTTGGGAGTGGTGAGGCATTTGTGAATCCGTATCTCACCGGTCTCGTCGTTCACCAGGACGAAATCGGTAAAGGTTCCGCCTATGTCGCATCCGATTCGATAAGTTCTATCAGCCATTTAGCCTCCAGTATTCTCTCGGCCACCCCGCAGCATCTGACAGCATACTTCCCATTACCCGGCGCAGCCTCTAGCCGCAGCCCTTTAACGCTGTGCACATCGTCGATGAGTACTATCAGCTCGGTTCCCCGGCCGGAAATCGACCCAGCGCGATTTCTCGACAATGTACATCAAACGTCTTCAGCCCCCGCGACGGCAATGTAGCACACGGATAAGGACAAGTCAATAATGCGGGCATCTTATGTCAAGAGCATCATGCAACAAGGAGAGTCGCCCGCAGGAAGTTTTTGACAGGTGGAAGGGCAAGTGCTAATATGGCTGCGGCAACGTCGGCGGTGGTATATCGACCGCTGCCAACCGCTGCTCGAGCTCGTGTTGAACGACGTGCACACTAAGAGCGCCTAACAAAACTGTTGCGCGGGGGATGGTGCCCCGCCGGAGGGGCGAGACACAGGCTGCGGACCGGAGAGGTTTTGGCAGGCGCTCTAACTGATGATTGAGGATTGAGGAGGGTATCAAGTGAGAAGTTGGCGGGAAGTCTTGCCGGAGCGAGACCGCGCGGTCTACGAGAAATCCGGCCGCCGCGAGCGGCAGCCCTTCGGGAAGAACCCGGCGCTCCTGATCATCGACGTTACGACGGAGTTCATCGGACGAAAGCCGGAAGACGTGTTGCAGTCGGTGGAGGAGTTCCGCACCAGCTGCGGCGAGGTGGGCTGGACGGCTCTGCCCAACATCAAGAGAATTCTCGATGCCTGTAGGGACAAGGGGCTCTGTGTGGTCTACACCCGCGGCAACCAGGTGACCCGGAAGTTCATTGGAATGGCGACCAAAGGACGCGAGCGAGCGGACAGTCCGGCTCCTCCGCCAGGAGGAAACGAGATCGCCGAAACGATAGCCCCGCGCGAGGACGAGTGGGTGCTGGAGAAGCCACGTGCCTCTGCCTTCTTTGGCACGCCGCTGGCCACCTATCTCCATCAGCAGGGGGTAGACTCCATTCTGGTCACCGGATGCACTACCTCCGGCTGTGTCCGAGCCTCGGTGGTGGATGCTTTCGCCCACGGCTTTGGCGTTTTCGTCGTGGAGGAAGGCGTGTTCGACCGGGCTGAGATGTCCCATCTGGTAAGCCTCTACGAGATGAACGCCAAGTATGCCGACGTCATCACACTGGACGAGGCCCTGGAACACGTGAGTTAGGTGCCAGGGCCAGGAGAAGATGCTCGACACCTCCGCGCCTTTTCTGCACGCGTTCACGATTTTTCTATTGACAGGGGCGAATTGCAAATGTACAATGAGGCTGCTGATACCCTGAACGACTCCTCTTTCGTCATCCAGTGATGGAGACCTATCACTCCCACAATGGATGGCATTGACATACAGTCTAGCGCCACCACAGTGTTGTGACTCTTTCCTTTTACCTTTGCGTCCCATCCGGCCGTTTGATCGTTCTCGATCCGCGCGGCTACACCGGCGTAGCGATTTCGCCTGCGCGCACTGCCCCCACGGGCGGCAACTCGAACAAGCCACGGAACCTGCGTCGTCCGCTATTCACGGAACGCCGCGGATCACAATAGGGGCGAGGCCCTGCTGACGTGGAAGCGTCTTGAGATGCCAGATCTAATAAGGGTAAAGGAGAAGCAATCGTGAGTACGCCAACCCGCTACCTCAGACACCGGTGCGCACAGTTGTTAGCCCTTGCGGCTCTAGGGATCCTGATAGCCACAAGCTGCACCCAGGCCGCCCCAGCCACGCCCACGGTCGCAGCCAAGCCGACGGCGGCACCCACCGCGGCACCCGTCCAGAAGACCTCGCCGGCCTCGCCCACGGCCAAGGCAGCCGTCTCGCCGACGGCCAAGCCCACCTCTGCCCCCGCCGCCAGCAGCCCCGCCAAGCTGGAGAAGGTCAAGTATGCGGCCAGCGCCAGCGCCAGCTCGTCCGGGGCCTTCATCGGCCTCGAGCGGGGTTACTACCGCGAGCTCGGCATCGACCTGGAGATCGTTATGTTCTCCAACGCGGCGGAGATGATTCAGCCGACCGCCGCCAGCCAGGTCGACATTGCCAATGCCGACACGGGGGCCGGTATCTTCAACGCCCTCGGTCGTGGCCTGCCGCTGCGCTTCGTCGCCGACGGTAATCACACCGCGAAAGGGCACAGCAGCCTGGCGTGGGTGGTGCGGAAGGACCTCATCGACAGCGGAGCGATTAAGGACCTGCCGGACCTCAAAGGCAAGAAGATTAGCCCCATCGCCAAGGGCTCCCTGGTGGATTCCCTGGCCTTCCGGACCCTGGAAAAAGCCGGATTGAAGGAATCCGACGTCGACTTCCAGTACGTTACCTTCCCCGACGTGCTCCCGGCTTTCTCCAACAAGGCCCTGGACGCAGCGATCTTGATCGAACCTCTAGTGACTTCGGCTGTGGACAAGGGGCTCGGAGTGCGCTGGCACGGGATGGACGAGCTGTTTGGCAGCTTCCAGAGCACGTTGATCATGTTCTCGCCGAACATGTCCACCCAGCGTCAGGAAATTGGTAAGCGCTTTATGGTAGGCTACCTCCACGGTCTTCGCGACTACCTGGATGCATTTGACAAAGGCAAAGACCTGGATGTGATCATACCCATACTCACCAAATACACCAACATCAAGGACCCCGCGCTGTACAAGAAGATCGTCGTGCCGGCTTTTGATCCTAACGGGAAGATGGACGTTGAGAGCATTAAAGCCCTTCAGCAGTTCTATGTGGAAAAAGGCCACGTAACTCAACCGGTTAAAGTTGAACAGTTCTTCGACACGTCCTACCTCGACTACGCGTTGTCGACCTTAGGGCGCAGATAAGGAGGAATACTTGAGATGGAATCACCAAAAGTGCGAACGGCCCTGGTGACGGGCTCGACACAGGGCATCGGCCGAGCGATTGCCGAGCGCCTGGCGCGCGACAACAGGATCGTGGGGATCAGCGGCCGCAGTCCTGAGAGGGTTAAGGGCGTAGCCGAGGAGTTCCGCGCTCGTGGTTGGCAAGCCTTCGAGGCGGCGGGCGATGTGACGAACCCCGAGGATGTGCAGCGCATGCTGGCCCGTGCTTCAGAAGTCACGGGAGCCATCGACATCCTCGTGAACAACGTCGGGGGAGTCGATGGCGTAGAAGCCGCTCCGGAATTCGAGTTGCTGTCGTTGGAGGCGTGGCACACGGTCATCGACCGCAACTTAACCAGCACATTCCTGTGCTGCCAGGCGGCGGTCCCCCACATGAAAGCACGGGGTTGGGGCAGGATCGTGAACGTGGCATCCGAATCAGCCCGAACCCCGGTCTTGCCGAGGGTGGCCGGCTACGCCTACGCCTCCGCCAAATCAGGCATACTGGGTCTGTCAAGGGTCCTCGCCGCGGAGCTGGCACCCTTCGGCATCACGGTGAACGTGGTGGCGCCCGGCTTCACCCGCAGCGGGCCGCGTATGGAGGCCTTCTACAACTCCCTTCCCGAAGAGCGCCGCAAGGAGCGAGTGCGCGGAATCAAGTTAGGCCGGTGGGCCGACCCGGCCGAGATAGCGGGCGCCGTGGCCTATCTGGCTTCGGACGAGGCCAGCTATGCGATCGGGGCGGTGTTGGACGTCAACGGCGGGAGTTTTATGCCTTAGTGCCGCTTCCGGCCGGGGGTCTGGGGGTGTCCCCCAGGAATTCCCTTGGTGCGGCTGGGGTGGTGGGGCACCAATACCCAATAGGTGCCCTGATTATGCACTAGATGATATGGTAGGAGGTAGTCACTGGTGAAGGCCGATACATTGGGATTGTCGCCGCACGACCTGATGGCGCTCTACCGGGTGATGAGCACCATCCGCCATTTCGAGGAAACCGTCGCCGAGCTGTACCAGCTGGGGCAGATACCGGGATCGGTGCACCTGTATACCGGCGAGGAGGCCTGTGCCGCCGGAGTCGGCGCAGCCCTTCAGGAGAGCGACTACCTCGTGAGCACTCACCGCGGCCACGGCCACTTGATTGCCAAGGGCGCCGACGTGAGGCAAATGATGGCCGAGATACTGGGTCGCCGGACCGGTTCGTGTGGCGGAAGAGGCGGCTCACTGCACATCGCCGATTTTCGGGTCGGCATTATCGGCGCTATGGGTATCGTGGGCGGCGGCCTGCCGGTGGCGACGGGGGCGGCTCTGGCTTCCAAGATGCAGCGAGACGGCAGGGTAGTGGTATGCTTCTTCGGAGACGGGGCCTCAAACCAGGGAACGTTCCACGAATCGCTCAACCTGGCCGCGCTCTGGTCTCTGCCGGTGATCTACGTCTGCGAGAACAACCAGT
>JAMDCE010000565.1:7978-12823 GCA_023489135.1 Chloroflexota bacterium | reverse complement strand
GCCGCCTCAGCATTCGCCTCGCCAGCGCGGGCCGTCTCCCGCACCGTCACAAAAACGGGCACGTCCACCATAGCGATGATCAGCGCCCCACCAACCAGTAGATTGACCAGGTTGGCCGCGGAGAAGGTGAGTCGGTGAAACATCTTGAGATCGATGAGCGGGCTGGCCATTCTCCTTTCTACGACGACAAACATCGCCATGGCGATTCCTGCGCCGGCCAAAAGGGGAACAAGGTAGGCGGCCAGGGGTCCGGTTTCCTGGGCGAAGGGGCTGCCTCCGGCTCCAGCCACCTCCCGCGAACCGCCGCTGCCCAAGGCCAGATTAAGGAGCACCAGACCAACCACCAGGACTAAAGCGCCAAGGTAGTCGACGGAGCGGTTGGTCACGGGCCTCTTCAATCTGCCGATGACCAGGTAGATGAGCGCGAGAGCGATCAGACTCACCGGCAGATTAATGTAGAAGATCCAGCGCCAGGAAGAAAGCGCCTGCAAGACCAGAGCACCGTAGAGAGGGCCGATCACCCAGCCGGCCGTATCCACAGCGCCGACTATTCCGATGGCAAAGCCTCGCTTCTCCCGTGGAAAAACGTCGCCCACAATGGCCATGGCTACTGGCACCATCGCTCCGCCGCCGAGAGCCTGGATCGCTCGCGCGGCAATCAGAGTTGGCAAATCGGCGGCCAGGGCGCACACCATGGAGCCAACGAAAAATAGACCCAGGGAGAGGACAAAAACCAGGCGCCGGCCATAGATGTCGGAGACCCGTCCCATTAGGGGCATAGTCACCGTGTAGGCCAGGAGATAGGCGCTGATAATCCAGGCGGCCTGGTCAAGCTTGGTGATGGGCAACTGGATGTCGTAGATGATCTGGGGCAATATGGGAGCGACGACGGTAAGGTCCAGGGCGGCGATGAAGACGCCGAGGCAAACCACGCCGATGACGAGGTAGGGGCTAATAGCTGTTTCCTCGCTGGCTTCCTCGACTCTGAGTATCACCCTGATCTCCAGATTCTGACGATTCGCTGCATGAAAAGGGTTACGGGTTACGGGTTGACAGCGTTCAGGCCTTTAACCCCTAACCCATAACCCCTATCTACTAACCGGACTCTCGATGGACACCGGTTTATTGAACGACGAAAGCTTCATCGTCCAGACCGTCTGCTTTCGGTCACTGGTTTGGGGCTCTTCGACCATCACTTGATGTACGTAGAATTCGTCTTTACCCACCCAGAGATCCAGCTTGACTTGATCCCCGCTTATCATACCCGCGGTAAATTGGAGGATATCCGACGCCTTCACCATGCCGGTCACGTGATAGGAGTCGACGCCATCAACTTTCTCATCGCCGAGCATCTTTAGATCGGGAATCTTCTTCGCCACGCCGGAGATGCCCTGGTCAGGATCAAACAGAACGGTAGGATCGTAACCCCACTCCTTCGGCATTGGCTCCCATTTATTGGTGATAGGGTTGGTGAACAACCTCTCCTGTCCAATGATAACCGCCTGGGTCTCCACCACCACCCCCAGCATGGCCAGGTTGAGGGTGGCTTTCACCCTGTCGGGCCGGGCCAAATCGCCTTCCGTGAAGTTTAGTCTCATCGTGTGAAGCTCGTCCAGGTAGGCCCCCGTCCCTTTAACGTCGATGCGGAAATGAAAAGAGTTGACCGTAAGCATTTTCTCGCTGGCCCGGTTCGTCACCTCTTGCGGCGTAAGAGAAGGTTTCTCGGACCCGCAACCTATTGAGCCGAACAGGAAAACGGCGATTATTAAACCAGAAATCCACCTGAACTTCGTCATACCGGCCTTCTTTGCCATCTTAAGAAAAGGTTCTATCCCAGAACCGTCGGGCAACGTGTGGAGGTTAGGTTCTTGTCCGGCTATGGGTGGAGGTACACAGAGAGTCCCCGCTGTTCGCCCAGCGGCGGGCACACAGGTCGGACGCTACAGCCGCTACCGTATAGATTTGTCAGATTACTTAAAGCGCCCCGATCAGGGTGGAACAGACTGCGCTCTTCCTACGAGATCCTGCCTATCTTACGCAAAAAGCGTACGACAAGTTACGGTGCGGCGTATGGGTTGCCAGCATGAGGTGCCCTCCGGGCGGTTCCTCTTCGGGCCGTTTTCCGCGGGACGATCTAGCTCCTTCCTAGCCGGCCCGCTTACCTCTGGACCGACTCCCTCAATCCAGCCAGCTTCTCCTTCATTCTGTCCCAATGGGTACCTCGCCAGAAGAGGCGTCTACAGCGAGGACACCGTTTGAACTGGCCCTGCGTGGCGTAGACATAAGGGGGGACGAGTCCCGCGACTGAAGGCTTATCCGTGGTCTCGAGCGGAGTGTTGCAGGAGGGGCAGCGAGAGAAGACAGCCTCCTCGACGTCGAGCCGAAGCTCACCAACCACCTGTCGAAGCTGCTCCTCCACGATATCGCTCTCGACGAGGAGATAGGTGAGGCCGCGTCGCTGGACGAGCCTGGTGTCCCGCGTCAGGAGGATGCGACCCTCCTGCCGCGCGAGCCGAGCCAGGCTTGCGTCGTCCATCTCGGCAGAGTAGAGGGTATCATAGCCCAGAATACGCAGCCATTTGGCCAACCGACCGAGCATAGCATCGGCGACGAATTTCACCCTTGGGTCCCCCATTCTTCGTTGATTTATTCTACTGCAAATACCTGGTGCGGACAACGACGGAATATCGGAGCCGTCAGCGGTCAGTCACCAGAAGCCGGCCGGGTACTGGCGAGGGTCAGCGCTAGGCGAAAACAATAAGCCGCAAATCCGAGGCGTTGTCACATCTAGCTCAAGTGACCGAGCTTGGGAGCGGCAAATGAATCCGCCCGCCGGGAGGCTGGCCCGGAAATGATCGCAAATTCTCTGCCCCCGCGCTGACTGCTGATGGCTCTAAGCTGATTCCTCATAAGTCAGAACCCGCGGTACTATCGGACACTACACCTTCTACTTGACACTTGGCTCTAAAGACTATATCATAGCGCTAATCAAGTTTGTTGCCCTACCTTTTCGCCTGGAGCTACTACGGCGGGTAGAAAGCAGGCGGATCGTACGTCAATGAACCTTAAAAACAGAAGAGAACAGGAGGAGGGTGGATGGCAGAAATGCTGTATATGCTCATCGGCTACGTCATCGTATTCGCCGTAGCCGGCGCGCTGGGCTATCTGGCATTCCTCTTCAGAGCTAATGCACGCCTGAGAATGGCCGAAGAGAACGCGAAATCGTTACTCGAAGAAGCCAAGACCAAAGAGAAGGAAATCATTCTTGCGGCCAAAGACGAGGCCATAGGGATACGTAACGAGGTCGAGGCAGAAAACCGCGAACGGCGGATCGATCTCCAGCGTCAAGAGCGTCGCATTCAGCAAAAGGAAGAGAATCTAGATCGTAAAATCGAAGCCTTGGAACGTCGGGAGCGAAACCTGGTCCTGAAAGAAAAGGAACACGACCAAATCCGTCAGGACCTGGAACAACTCAAAGTTCAGCAGCTCACTGAACTCGAACGTATTTCGGAGCTGACCACTGAGGAAGCAAAAGCACAAATCCTTCGAAATGTAGAAGCAGACACGCGCCAAGACGCGGCGCGCAAGATCAGGGAAATCGAGGCACAGACCAGAGAAGAAGCGGACCGCCGAGCGAGAGAAATTCTCGCCCAGTCCATTCAGCGATGTGCCTCTGACTGCGTGGCAGAAACCACTGTCTCGGCCGTTCCACTTCCCAGCGACGATATGAAGGGTCGAATCATAGGCCGCGAGGGGAGAAACATCCGGGCGCTCGAACAGGCAACAGGGATAGATCTTATCGTCGATGACACGCCCGAAGCGGTCACTCTTTCCGGATTCGATCCGGTACGCCGTGAGGTGGCTAGACGGGCGCTGACGAAACTCATCCTAGATGGGCGAATTCATCCCGCTCGAATCGAAGAGGTTGTCAACAAGGCCAAACAGGAAGTTGACGCCAACATCAAAGAGGAGGGTGAAAAGGCCGCCTACGACGCAAACGTGCAGGGCTTGCACCCCGACCTGATCCGGCTGCTTGGTCGACTCAAGTACCGGACAAGTTATGGACAGAATGTCTTGGCGCACTCGCTAGAGACATCCTTCCTCGCAGCAGCGATGGCCGCCGAGATTGGTGCCGATATCAACATCGCCAAGACCGCCGGGCTTCTGCACGATATCGGCAAAGCGGTAGATCACGAGGTAGATGGTCCTCACGCTCAAATAGGCGCCGATATCGCGAAGCGTCTCGGACGCTCCGCTCGAATCGTTCACGCCATCGCCGCCCATCACGGAGAGGAAGAGCCTCAGACCGTGGAGGCCTTTCTGGTGGGCGCGGCTGACGCTATTTCCGGGGCCCGGCCTGGCGCAAGAAGAGAGTCTGTAGAGAACTATATCAAGCGCCTGGAGGCCCTGGAAACCGTTGCCAGTTCCTTCGCCGGAGTGGATAAGACCTTCGCTATCCAAGCCGGTCGGGAAGTGCGAATAATGGTCAGACCCGATGACGTTGATGACCTCGCCAGCATCCAACTGGCTAGAGACATAGTGAAGAAGATCGAGGAAAGCCTGGAGTATCCCGGACAGATAAAGGTTACGGTGATTCGCGAAACGAGAGCCGTAGAGTACGCAAAATAATTGTTTCAAAAAGTGAACGGCTAGGCGTAACAAAATGTGTCGCTAGCCGTTCACTTAAAAGGACTGTGAACGTCCTCAAAGGAGTGGTTGTTGCGGGTTCTGATGATTGGGGACGTAGTGGGGAGACCCGGACGGCGGACGGTGGCTGATCTCCTCCCCAGCCTTCGCCGAAAACTGCTGTTAGATTTCGTAATCGCCAATGGAGAGAATTCTGCT
>JAMDCE010000565.1:0-7968 GCA_023489135.1 Chloroflexota bacterium | reverse complement strand
GACAGTGGAGTTGACTTAATCACCTCCGGCAACCACATCTGGGACCAAAAGGAGGTAACTGCCTATCTAAACAGAAATGTCCCGGTTCTGCGGCCCCTTAACTACCCCGAAGGGGTCCCTGGAAAAGGTTACCAGTACGTCGACTTAGGCTCGGCGGGGGGTCTTCTGGTAGTCAACCTGTCTGGCAGGGTCCACTTGAACGAATTGGACTGCCCGTTTCGCCGGATAGATGCTTTGCTGGCACGACTGGCGCCTACGGTGCCAGTCGTAGTTGATTTTCACGCCGAGGCCTCGTCAGAGAAAGTCGCAATGGGCTGGTACGTTGATGGACGGGTGAGCGCTCTCCTAGGGAGCCACACCCACGTACCCACCGCCGATGCTCGCGTTCTGCCTCAGGGTACGGCCTTCATTTCCGACGTGGGTATGGTTGGACCGCATGATTCGGTAATAGGGGCAGATGTGGAAGCAGTACTGAAGCGCTTTACGCTTCAAATGCCCCTGAGGTTCATCGTCGCTGATGGTCCTTGTGTTTTCAACGCGGTGCTAGTCGACATCGACCGCGTATCTAGGAAGGCGGTTGACATCTGCCGCGTCGACCGGTTGGCGCAGGATCAAAGTTCGGAGATCGAAGGCAAGAACACCAAAAGCAGTAACCCCAGTTGCTCATGTTAGATTCTGCTTAGCAAGGAGGCAGACATTATGGACGTAGTGTTCAACAATTTCGAACTCGACGACGTCAAACCCGCGCCAAGCTATCCAACCGATCTTGACGCCACAGCCGGTGCGATAATTGCTCCCAGACGGGAGTTGGCGGAACAGGACACCGACCTTGCCACCGAGATTCTCAAAGTGTCCTCTCGTTCCCGTCCCAGCGCTGTGGCTGGGGCTATTGCCGGAGTGGTCCGAGGCAGTGGTCGCGCCGAGGTACAGGCAATCGGTGCGGGCGCTACCAATCAGGCCGTGAAAGCGGTCGCCATAGCCCGCGACTATCTGACCACCAATGGCCTCGACATCGTTTGTATCCCGGCCTTCATCGACGTCACCATCGGAGAGGAAGACCGGACGGCCATTAGGCTAATCGTGGAACCACGATAAGATTGGATCGAGAGTCGAGCCCGAAATGTATCCTCTCTGGTCTCGGGCCCGGGCTTTATGAATCGTGACGCCAGCATCATCGACCTTCACTTGCATACCACCGCTTCCGATGGCATGTATTCTCCCCGGGAGCTGGTCGATCGGGCCGTTCGAGCCGGACTGAGGTATATAGCCGTAACAGACCACGATACTGTGGACGGTGTTGCTCCCGCTATTCAAGTGGCGAAATCGCTTCCCCTCGAGGTTATCGCTGGTATTGAACTCAGTACCGAGGTGCCGAGAGGGGAAGTTCACGTTTTGGGCTACTTCATCGACCCACGCAATCCCGAACTGCAGAAGACCTTGGATCTGCTAAAGAGCGCTCGCTGGGCTCGAGCGCAGGAAATGGTTGCCAGACTGGCTAGCCTAGGGTTGGGCCTTGACTGGGATCGACTCCTCGCCCTGGCCGGAAAAGCCGCGATTGGCCGGCCCCATATAGCTCAAGCCCTGGTCGACAGTGGCTACGTGACCTCTATTCCGGAAGCCTTTGAAAAATACATCGGTCGAGGTGGCCCCGCCTATGTCGATCGGTATAAGCTGGCTCCAACCGACGCCATTGGGCTGCTTAGCCGCAGCGGAGGGGTGTCGTCCCTGGCTCACCCCGCCGACATCGATGACCTTGGCGCCATCCTTCCCGCCCTCGCCCAAGCTGGGTTGGCTGGCCTTGAAGCCTATTACCATAACTACAGCCCTTCCACCGTCAGGTCACTCCTCGACCTGGCCGCGATGTACGATCTGGTGCCCACCGGTGGCAGCGATCACCATGGCTGGCCGACCATGAAAGAAGCACCAGTTGGGGGTGTCTTCGTCCCACCTCAGTCGATAGAGCGGCTCAGAGCCCTGCACGAAGAGTCGATCAGGGCGGTTTGGCGCCCGAGGAAACCTGACTAATAATGCCGAATTTCCAGCGCCGCAAGCTTTACACTCGTCTCAAACTATGCTAACATTCCTGGTGTGGCGGCGATTCTTGTTGCGATTCCTTTCGGTTGGTGAGCTTCAGAAGCAAATCTGAGAAGAGGAGACCTTTCCGGGCCGGACAGGAGAATACTTCTCTAAATCTCAAGGGGACATTGCCTGAAAAGACACAGTCGACGATGCGAGCCTACGGAATCATAATTCTTCTTATTATTATTGCATAGTCGACAGATGGCGTCTTGTGAAGGTGTGCCTTTGGACACACCTATCCGTTTTCAAAGGGGGGTGATGTTTCAGCAAGCTCAATGAATGAATAGGGTTGTCGCAACGCAAGGAGACCAACAGGATGAGTGTAGATTTCATTTTTCGAATTGCGGGGATGGTTGCGGCAAGCGTACTTGGTTGGCAGCTTGGAATGGTGGTGGGGGGAGAGGGGAATCCCAATCAACTTCGTTATGTACTTATCCTTTCTTTAGCTGGTGCCGCCCTCGGCCTCATCTTAACCCCCTATGTGACCACTTATCCCTTTCGCTGGCTGCGCAGCCGCATCAAGACAGTATCTGCCCCCGATCTGGTTGCTTCAGCGGTAGGACTCATTGTGGGCCTGATTATTTCGGCCCTCCTGGCCTTTCCTCTGTCCATGCTACCGTGGTACTTTGGTAAGGTTCTTCCCTTCGTGGCCACGGTAATCTTCAGCTACTTCGGCATCAGCATCATGCTGATGAAAAAAATGGATATTTTCGACTTCTTTAATGTCCGCAGGCACGCCATCGGCGGTGGCGATACCAGCAAACACGATGGCAAAAAAGGCGTCCTAGTGGATACCAGCGCCATCATCGATGGACGAATCGCCGACATAAGCCAGACTGGCTTCCTTGATGGCACTCTGCTAATCCCTCGCTTTGTGCTGGAAGAGCTGCAGCACATCGCCGACTCTGGGGATGTTCTTCGGCGAAATCGTGGTCGCCGAGGCCTGGATATGCTAAATCGCCTTCAGAAGGAGTCCGTCGTACCCATTCAGATCACGGAGATAGACTCGAAGGACGTTAGCGAAGTTGATGGAAAGCTGATAAAGCTGGCCAAAGCGCACCACTACCCCATCATCACCAACGACTACAATCTCAATCGGGTGGCCGAACTGCAGGGTGTCCGTGTTCTCAATATCAACGAACTGGCCAACGCCGTTAAGCCCGTCGTTCTGCCTGGTGAAGAAATGGCCGTTCGGATCATCCAGGAAGGAAAAGAGGTCGGTCAAGGGGTCGGGTATCTGGACGACGGAACCATGATCGTCGTCGAGAACGGGCGCAGGCACATAAATTCCGATGTAGATGTTGTCGTCACCCGTGTGCTTCAGACTGTGGCGGGGCGAATGATCTTCGCGCATTTGAAAGAGAGCTAGTCGGGCCTGTGATCTGTAGTACCCCGTGATATGTAGAGTCTTTATTAATAAAGGCTCTACATATCACGGGGCCTGCCTGAGGGGCAGCGAGCCGTAGGCGAGCCCAAGGCTTGGCAATGGAAGAGAATCAACTACAGACCAGTGTGATCATCGCCGCGGCGGGGAAAAGCACCCGCATGGGAGGAGCGGACAAGCAATTCTTGTCGCTGGCCGGCCAGCCCCTTCTTGCCCATACGGTTAAGGTTTTCGATGACTCCCCTCTGGTAAGCGAAATCGCCCTGGTCGTCAACCCAGACAACGTGGAGCGTGTCCAAGAGCTGGTTAGCCGGTGCGGTTGGCGCAAGGTAAGCAGCGTTCAACCTGGTGGAGATCGCCGTCAGGACTCGATCTGGCAAGGACTGATGGCCCTTTCACAGCCCTCCTGGGTCGCTATCCACGACGGGGCTCGTCCATTCATCACCGGCGAGATTATCCGTCGCGTTCTAATGGAAGCGCAGCAGTACGGCGCCGCGATCGCGGCTGTGCCGGTCAAAGACACGGTGAAGGTGGTCGGCCCTGACCTTGTCATCAGACAGACGCCGGATCGGGCCACCCTCTGGGCCGCGCAGACGCCTCAGGTTTTCCGCTATGAGCTCATCATGGGAGCCTACCGCAACGCCCGAGAGAAAGGACTGCCGGCCACAGACGATGCCCAATTGGTGGAGCAGATCGGCCATCCGGTCAAAGTCAGCCTGGGATCGTACGATAACATAAAGATAACTACACCGGAAGATGTGACCCTGGCCGAGTTGATTCTTAGCCGCGGAGGAAATTATCAGCCAGCAACGCGCGTCGGCATAGGCTACGACGTGCATCCTCTCGTGACTGGAAGAAAACTCATCCTGGGCGGCGTGCAGATACCTTACCCTCGGGGGCTAGACGGCTACTCTGACGCCGACGTCCTCTTGCACTCTGTTATGGATGCTCTCCTCGGCGCGGCGGCGCTAGGAGATCTTGGAAAGCACTTTCCACCAGGCGATTCCGCCTATAAGGGCATTTCCAGCCTCAAGCTTCTGAACGCCGTTGGAGAAAAGTTGCGGGAGCAAGGCTGGCGAGTGGGAAACGTCGACGCGACCATCGTTGCCGAGAGTCCCAAACTGGCACCTTTCATTCCCAGGATGGTGGAAAACACGGCCGAAGCGGTGGGAGCGCCGGCAGATCGAATCAGTATTAAGGCCACAACTACCGAGGGTTTAGGATTCGCGGGCCGAGGCGAGGGCATTGCCGCCTACGCCACCGCTCTACTGCAGAGGGTCCGTTGAGAGCGGTTGTCCAGCGCGTCAGCGAAGCCTCTGTCACCGTGGAGGATAGAGTTGTCGGGTCCATCGGCTGTGGCCTGGTCGTTCTCCTCGGGGTTGGCCGCGATGACAGCGAAGAACAGGCTAACGCTCTCGCTCGAAAAATAGCCAATCTCCGGATCTTTACTGACGAGGCGGGGAAGTTCAACCTCTCGGCCCCCGAGGTCGGGGCTGAAGTCCTAGTGGTATCGCAGTTTACGCTGTATGCAGACGCGCGTAAAGGTAGACGCCCCAGTTTTATCGAGGCCGCTGCGCCCGAAAAGGCCAGGGCCCTGGTAGACTGTTTTGCGGACCGGATTCGGGAACTGGGGCTTCCGGTCGCCTCCGGGGTCTTTCAGGCGCACATGCTAGTTAAGATATTCAACGATGGTCCGGTGACCATCGTTTTAGACACCGAGATCTTGTAGCGGTCAGCCATCAGCTATGGGCCGTCAGCTACCAGCAGGGAGACTTCTTGAGGTTTCAAGGAGGTGGCCAAGGAATAGGAACGCGTAATAACGGACGGTATCTAGCATTCGGGAGAGCGTATGGAAGCGTGCGGGGGACAAGCCCCCCGCATGAATGACCTGATTGCTGCCCGCTGCCAGTTGATGGTTATCTGAATCTGGGACGATTGTACTAGACGCAGTGCTTGACAACCTCTTATCGCTGTAATATCTTATCGCTAGGAGACGGGGCAAAGTGATTTATTGCGCATCGTGCGGCACCGCGAACCGCGAAGGCAGCGTATTCTGTAACAATTGCGGCCAGGAATTGCCCGGCGATTCCCAGAGGCCGCTATCGAGTTGCTCCAGCTGCGGCGCGGAAAACGAGCCCGGCGCCGCCTCATGCTTCAGGTGCGGGGCGGCTTTACAGCTAGTTTCGGAATCCTCCACGGATGACTCCAGAGAGTCGGATTCTCCAGCGCACGATTCTGATGAGGATACACTACCATCCTGGCTCTTGGAGGAACCTCTGCCAGATTGGATCGCTGGAGACGATAGCGCCTCTTCCGGCGACAATCGAGAAAGCGAAGCTGTTCGATCACAGGCAGCAGCAGACGGTGAGACCTCTACTCCGTTTGCCTCGGCCGCGGAGGCGGCACCGGCACAGGCCCTCAGCGATGGCTCTCCATCCGAATCCCTTGACGCCAGTCTGATGTCAGTGTCCCCTGCCGACGAAGCCTCTCAGCCCAGCTCGATAGGTCCCTTGAACGAGCCTGATCAGGCTGGTGCGGAAGAGGCTGCTTCACAAGAGAAGGATGAGGAAACGACGCTGATCACCGGATTGCTTAGCGACGAGGATTTGCCGGAATGGTTAAAAAGCGTCGACTTGCCGGTAGAGGAGGATGGGTGGACTTTTCCGGAGGCATCTCTCTCGGATGCTTCAACCCCGGACTCGCCCTCGACGCTGGAACCGAAGACGGCGGCCAGTTCTTCACCGACCTGGCTGATGGAAGACACCTCCCAGGAGCGCGCTGGAGCGGAGGATTTCCCCTGGGAAGGTGCCGGGTCCACCTCTCTCTCAGATTCCGGCCCTTCAGCGCGCGCTGGCGGCCCCCTGTCTCCCCGACCTCCTAGTTCCGAGGCGGCCAACCTCCTTGCTTCCCTAGCGACGACGCCCCCCGCGGCGAACCTACTGACGACAGCGCCGGAGGGCAAAGACCGAATCAAGGACTTTGTGCCGGTCCCAGAAAAGGGACGAGAGGCGCGGTCCGGTGGCAAGAGACTACTGGTTCTACTGATCCTTGTCGTTATTGTCGCGCTGGCGGCCCTATTCCTTGTGCTGGCTTATAGCAACCAATTTCCGACCTTATCTGGTCTGCTGGGACGATAACTTAAACAGCCTTTCTAGACGAGAAGATGAACGATAATCAGTCGATAGACTCCATACTTGTAGCAGATTGCGGCAGCCTGACGACTCAGGTCAGCCTCATCGAACTGGTGGAAGGCGAGTACCGCTTCGTTGGGAAAGGCGAAGCCCGCAGCACCATCGAGCCGTCGTCCGACGTTACCATAGGTGTTCGTGAGGCTATCGCTCAACTGGAACTCCTCAGCGGTCGCCAGTTGCTCGTCGATGGCTCTCTACTCGTTCCGCGCCAGAAAAACGGGAACGGCGTGGACGTTTTCGTCGCCCTGACTAGCGCCGGGGACGTTCTCCCACTCCTCATCGCCGCCAACGCGGATGGCAAGGCCTTGCAGAGCGCTCGGCTAGTCGCCCAAAGCCTCTGCAGCTTCGCCGTGCAGGAAGTGACTCTTCCTCAGTTGCAGGAAGGGCCGGCAAGGGGGGCAAAGCGAGAGATCGCTCATTTCGGGGCCAACGACGCGACCGCAAGAGCGGCCGTTATAGTTATGGTGGACGGTCAGGCAGGCGATGCTCCAGACCCCCTGGTCAGACTGGCCGAGCTTCTCGTCTCGGAAGGTCGGCTCCTCGCCAGTTCCGAGCAGGGCGACGAAAGAACCCGACTTGTATTTGCCGGCAACAGCCAGGCCGTCAGCCGCGTAGCCGAGGTCATGAGCGGAAAGGCCGAGTTTCAGGCCATAGACAACATCCGCCCGGCCGCTAACGTCGAGAATCCGGCACCACTGCTGCAGGCTCTACGAGAGATATTTGCCAAACAGTCACTAGCCAAGGTTCCCGGCATCGCCAAGTTGGCCGGATGGTCAAGCGCCGACATCTCTCCCTCAGCCGAGTGTGTCGGTCTGGTCACCAGATTCATCGCCAAACAATATCGGCGCGCCGTGCTGACGGCCGACCTTGGAGGGTCCACTCTCAGCGTTTTTCTGGCAAAAGACGATGCCTTCACCTCTATCATCGAAGGCAAGCTGGGTCTTGGCCGCAACATCGCTAACGTTCTGGCCAATTTGGAAGCCGACGATATTGCCCGGTGGCTTCCCTTCGAAATGTCGGCCGACGAGATCGTGGAGTGGGCTCGCAACAAGAAGTTGAATCCGGGTCAGGCGCCAGCAACTTCCCGCGACCTTCTGGTTGAGCAATCGTTCGCCCGCGCGGCCCTACACCACCTCGTTACCCAACTCGGTCCTTCCGCCGAACATGTCCCCCTCGATCTAATAATAGGTAGCGGAAGAGTCCTCGCCTCTACTCCTAGACCAGGTCAGGCGGCCCTTATGTTGCTAGACGCTCTTCAGCCCAGAGGCGAATCCATCGGCTCCGTGGAACTGGCTGTGGACAGCACTACGCTCA
>JAMDCE010000672.1 GCA_023489135.1 Chloroflexota bacterium | reverse complement strand
GTCAGATTCACCGAAAACAGGCCCATCAGGACCAGCGCTGCGCTCAAGGTCGAAAGTAGTCTTCGCAAGGTACTGGTACCCTCCTCGCCCACTCCAGCAGACGGGCTGCCGCCTATCTGGATAGAATAGGCCTCTATGCGGTCGCCCGCAGGATCGCGGGACGCTCAAGAGGCACCTGCGCCCGGCTGCGGTCCGATCGCTCCACGGTAGGAGGGGAGTATATCATTCCAAGGGGAGATTTCTCAAGCGTCCGGGCCTCGAAGCCCACGCTTTTGTAGGCCTGTTTGCTTGGGCGTGATCTCTCATAGCACGCCCTATCCGGAACGTCGACTCCGAATCGAGGGAGTTGTCGGCGAGGAAAGACTCCCGAGGCCAAGGTCAAAGTACTGTTGGGGCTGACCCGCGGGTCAGCTCACGTTAGCGAGCTGCGTGTTCGCGCCTGCAGACCCTTGAGTGAAAGTCCAGCCAAGCTACTTACCGATCATCACCTCGGTGGCCTTCACGATCGCAGTGGCCTGGTCGCCTGGCTTCAGGCCTAGGCGCTCGACGGAGTCTTTGGTAATCGCGGCGACGACTTCCTGCCCCCCCACGTCCAGGACCACTTCGGCCATCACGGTCCCAAGCTTCACCGCCCTGACGGTCCCCTTGAGCTGATTGCGTGCGCTTAGTTCCATTGGATTGCCTCCTCCAGCGTTCATCGAAGCATTGCGGCGGCCCGCTCCTCGGGCGCATATCGCCCTACCTTCCATTGTGACAAATTCATTTCTAGAAATCAAGGTATCCCAGGAGATGTTTTTCAGCAAAGTATGGCCCACTAGAATGAAAGGCGAATTGACGACAGGGTGCAACTGCTGCTAGAATGCGGCCGCTCGTGTCCCCTGCCGTCGGCGGGGAGCCTCGACCGCTAATCCCATCGATTCGAACTGCGCCAGGCGGTAAACGTGGCAAAAATGACGCATCGAGAAAGGGCGCTAGCCGCTCTCCAACACGGTGAAGCCGACAGAGTGCCCATCGATCTGGGATCCTTACGAATTGCCACTCTGCACGTCGTCGCTCAGCGGAGGCTGCAGGAATACCTGGGTCTCGATGCCAGGCGCGAGAAGTTTACCTCCGCCACTTCGCAGACAGTGTTCCCTGACGAGCGACTGCTGATCCGGTTCGGAGCCGATTTTCGAGGCCTGTGCCCCAACCCACCCTCCAACTGGCAATTCCAGCTCAACCCAGTCGACAACAGCTTTGTCGACGAGTGGGGTATCAAATGGGTTAAGCCTCCGGAGAGCCTCTACTTCGACATCGCTTCCGCTCCACTCGCCTTTGTCAAAGCCGTCGACGATCTTGAACGATACCACTGGCCTGACCCTCGCGACCCCGCTCGCTTCGCCGGCCTGGCTGACAAAGCCAGAGAGATCTATGAGGGCACCGACTACGCCCTGGCGATCTCCGGGCCGATGGGAGGACAACTGATTCATCACTCCAGCCGGCTTATGGGCCTGGAAAACTTCTTCACCAATCTGGCAGCCAATGAGCCACTAGTTCAGGCGCTCTTGGAGAAAGTCCTGGAGTTTCAGATCGCCTTCTGGGATGCTATGCTGGATGCCGTGGGACCTTACGCTCATGTGGTGGAGACGGGAGACGATCTGGGAGCTCAAAACGGACCACTGATGAACCCCAAAACATACCGGCGAATCTACAAGAAGGCTCACCAGAAGCTTATCTCGTTCATCAAAAGCAAGGCCGACGTGAAGGTGCTCTTTCACTCTTGCGGGTCGGTCTACCAGTTCATTCCGGATTTCCTGGAGGTGGGGATCGATGCCCTTAACCCGGTCCAGTACCAGACGCGGGACATGGACACCAAACGTCTCAAGAGTGAGTTTGGCGACAGACTGACCTTCTGGGGAGGGGCCTGCGAATCTCAGCATACCTTGCCCTTTGGAACCCCCGAAGAGGTCCGCGAAGAGGCCAGAAAGAGAATAGCGGATCTAGCGCCAGGAGGTGGATTCGTTTTCGCCGCGGTCCACAACATCCAAGCGGATGTGCCACCGGCGAACATCGTGGCCCTCTTCGACACGGCTCTGGAGTTCGGCCGGTATGTTAACGGCCAGGTGGTTGAAAACTAATCTGTAGTGGAGGAAAAGCAAATGCCTGTCTACAACGGTTGGGAATTACCCTCGGCGAAATTGTCGGAGAAACGCGCTGCGAGAATCGTGGCCAGCCCAGAGACCACCGGCTATGAGAATGCCACCGTGCTCTTTTCCCTTCTCTTACCCGATGGAGGCACCACCGGCCTTCACATTCATCCCGATAGCGACGAGATAATCCATTTCTGCGGCCGCGGTGAGGTGGTGATGGACGGCCAGGTGGTACCGATAGAGGAAGACTCTGTGCTTGTCGTGAAAAAGGGAATCGAGCACGAGGCACGCAACGTTAGTCCCACCGAGACTCTCAAACTCTTCTGCGTCTTCATACCTCCCATGAAACTCTCCCCGGTTCTGACTGAGTTGGCTGAGAAGACCAAGGAATTCCTGGGATAGATTAGCCGCACTTTCACAGGGAGGTCGGGAAAATCGCGGTAGGAGACGCTTTTCCCGACCTCCTTTCCTTGGTTGGCGCACCTTGGTCTCTCTACTCCAGCCACGACAGAGCAAAGAATGGCAGGTGCCCGGGTACTAGAACTCAACTTGCGCGATTTTTGGGACTCGCCTTACGACACCTAATTCTAGAGGGGAGTTGAAAGTTTTCGCCGCGGCGAAAACTTTCAACTCCCCTCTAACTGATGAAGTGGCATTTGGCACGGGCTATGCTAAAGGTATTCTTAGTGTTCAGAGCCGAACAGCCGTTGATCTGACGACTTTGCTCGTATTCTTTGGAGGTCTGGTAGGTTGAGGCACCAGAGAACCGCCGACGAGGCCACACACATCGGCAATGTCCTCTCGAAAATGGGGGTCGACGTCGAAACCGGGCTCAGTCGCGAAGAAGCAAAACGCCGACTGGCCAAGCACGGCGCCAACATTCTTGTTCCCCGGCAGCGGACCGCAGCCTGGTTGCAGTTTCTTAGACCGCTGTCAGATCCTATGGTTCTACTTCTCGCGGGTGGAGGGGTAGTTTATTTTCTGCTGGGGGATTTTCGAGACGGAACCATCCTTCTTGTGGCCGCGATTCCCATCGTGATCATGGACCTCATCCTGGAAATACGGGCTGGGCGAACGCTAGGAAAGCTGAAGCGGCTCACCTCTCCTAGAGTGGAAGTGTTGCGCGAAGGGCGAAAGGAACTGATCCCCAGCGAGGAGTTGGTGCCAGGAGACGTTTTTTTCCTCAAGGAGGGCGATATCGTCCCTGTCGATGCCCTATTGGTAGTGGCCTCCGATCTGGAAGCCGACGAATCCGCTCTAACCGGTGAATCCATTCCGGTGGAAAAAAATCCGACCGTCTACCTGCCCGAAAGCACGCCCTTGCCCGAGCAACTGAATAAGGTCTTTGCGGGCACGACCATACTTCTCGGAACTGGCACAGCCATCGTCACCGCCACAGGCCTAGAAACCGAGTACGGCAAGATTGGCGCCGCCGTCGCGAAAGTCCCACCCCAGTTGACCCCAGTCCAGAAAGCCATTCGCGGGCTAGTCCAAAGACTAGCTCTTGCGGCCGGGGCTGTCTCTGTGGCCGTCGTCCTACTGGAGCTGACCCGGGGAGCGAGTTGGCAAATCGCCATCATAAGCGGCGTGACCCTCGCCATCGCGGCCATTCCCGAAGAATTCCCCATGACCTTCACGCTCTACCTTAGCCTGGGAGTCTGGAGAATGGCTGGCAAGAACGCCCTCATACGACGTTTGGTCGGCGTCGAGACCCTCGGCAGCACCACCACCATTTGCTCAGACAAGACTGGCACGTTGACCTTCGGGAAAATGGCGGTGGACAGTCTCCACGTAGGCGGCGCTTTGCGCAGACTCGGAGAGACGCCAGCAGATGAGAACGTCGCTAACCTTCTTCGGGGAGCGGCCCTCGCCTCCGAACCGAATCCGTACGATCCAATGGAGCAGGCTATTCTGGCCTCAGTTTGGCAAGCTGGTCTGAATCTGGACTCCCTCTACTCCTACTGGACCCTCGTCTACGAATACCCCTTCGATCCCGCAGCCAAGTACGTATCCCACATCTGGGAGGGAAAGAGAGGGGAGTTGCGGCTGTGCGCGAAGGGAGCTATTGAAGGTATTCTTAGCCTGTGCTCCATCACCGAGGAAGAGAGGGATTGGGCTTTGAGCGGCAATAAGGTCCTTGCAGGCGAAGGTAAACGGGTCATCGCCGTCGCCGAGAAATCTCTGACCGTTGTGGCTGGGCAACGGCAAGAGGATGAGAATGATCTACACTTCTTGGGACTTGTCGGGTTGGCCGACCCGCTCCGTCCTGGCGTGCGACACGCCGTTGCGCAATGCCTGGACGCGGGGATTCGGGTCATCTTGATCACGGGCGACCATCCTCTAACCGCTCACGCTGTTGCTGATGGGATCGGTTTGCCCCACAAGGACAAAGATGTCGCTCTGGGCGCTCAGGTAGACGAGTTGAACGATGAGGATTTCCGGACCCTCCTCGACCACACCAATATCTTCGCTCGCACGATGCCCATCCATAAGCTGCGAATCGTGCAAACGCTAAAGGCAATGGGGGAAACAGTCGCCATGACCGGCGACGGAATCAACGACGCCCCGGCGCTGCGGCAAGCCGATATTGGCGTCGCTATGGGCCAAAGAGGCACAGAAGTCGCCAGAGAAGCGGCGACAATGGTGCTACTGGATGACAATTTCAGCACCATCGTGGAGGCGGTTAAAGAAGGCCGGCGAACGTTCGATTGTCTGCAACGGGCCTTCAGTTATCTTATAGCCTTTCACATCCCGATCCTTGGGGTCGCCTTGCTGGTGCCACTCCTGGGGGCGCCACTACTCCTGCTCCCCGTTCACCTGGTCTGGCTGGAGCTGATTATCCATCCCACTGCTTCGCTGGTCTTCCAGGCCGATGCCCCTGACCCAGACTTGATGCGCAGGCCGCCTCGGAGATTCGGAAGATCGATCCTCACCAGTCAGACTCTGGTCCGCCTCTTGGCCGAGGGACTTACTTCGCTTGGCGCCGTCCTTTTTATTTACCTGTGGGTTTTGAACGAGGGCTACAGCGAAGACAGGGCCAGAGCGGTGGGCCTGAGCACGCTTATTCTGGCTCAAGTGCTTCTAGTTCTGATGGAACGCTCGCCAGACCGACCATTCTGGCGGGCGGGACTGCGAGGAAACTGGTACCTTCCCGTGATTCTGCTGGCCGTCCTGGCCAGCCTGGTCATCTTCACCTATGTGCCAGTTTTCTATTCGGCGCTCCACTTGGCGCCGCTATCTGGTGGTGATTGGCTCCTTTCCGCGGCGGCCGCTGGAGTGTCCACGCTGTGGGTCGAGGTAGTCAAAGGCTTTGTAGCCAGGGACATCACGAGTCCTTTCCCCTCGTAGGGCAAGTATCGACCTGGCTGGCCGCTCTCGATCCAACCGTTCTCATTTCATCCGCCCCTCCTTCGCTTTGGAGCTTTCGTCTTGCCCCAACATCATCATAGTTGCCTTTGTAGTCCGTCCGGCCTGTCCCGGTTCTCGGTGAAGCCTCACTCTGCTGGAGGCCTTTTTCAGCGGCCGGGAACGATAATTACAGACTGACCTGGTAAGGCACCGCTCCGGCCTTGCGCATGGCCTCCATTGCCTCCTCAGGGGTCATCAAGACGGTCGTTTTGACTGCTTTTAGGAACCCAGGAGCGGCCACAGAGATGGCGAAGGCTCCCGCGGAGGCATCATCAGGCAGTTCATAAATAACCACCGTATCGTACTCACCGAAGCAGTGATAGAAGCAGATCAGCTTTCCGCCCAGCTTCTGCAGTTCCGCGCTGATGACTGTGCTTCGATCTTGCGGGTTTTTGGCCAGTGACGCCCAGGCTTGTGGAGTGTATGCTCCTTGCATCATGTAGACTGGCATTTCCCTGTCCTCCTTTCAACCTTTAGTGGCAAGTTCTGCCAGGAATCTCCGACGATCCCTTATCTTGCTAGCAGATAGGCAGGCCGACCAGATGACCTTTCCGGCCATCCTCCTCTTAGGGAATTTCTGTGTGAATTGAAGTGTCATTCTCACCTATGCCTCTCATTTCCCCCAGTTCTTGGCAGATCCGGGTCGGGCTGATTCCAGCTAGGGATTGGATAAAGGAGCCGGCCAATGGCGACGTCGGCCGGCCAAACCAGGACGTGCTCGCCGTTTTGGATCTGCTCGACTAACATTGGATGATCAGCCGTGACCTGCTGCTCATTGAACTTCACCTTGCCCCAAAAGGTGTCGGCGTCGAGGTTGATTAAGGCCTCGCGCACCTTCTCCGTGTCAATCGAGTTGGCTGCTTCGATGGCCTTCGCCAGCGCCACCACACCGACTGCACCGAAGGCCGACTGGTAAGTCGGGGCTTCGTTGAAGCGCTCCTGATAGAGCCTGGCGAAGCTCTCCGAGGTCTTGAAGACGTCGTCGCCGCTGATCTGCTGCTGGGGCGACCAAGCGGTCGGCCCCAGGATGTAGTTGGCCTCCTCACCCAATGACTTCACGAAGTCCGGCGTCGCCGGTCCGATCGTGAATCCCAGCAGGTTCACCTCAATGCCGACCTCTCTGGCCTGCTGGACGGTCAGGACGGCGTCCTCCAGGTGGCCGGAACCAAACAGGGCATCTGGCTGCTGTTCCCTGATCGCAGTCAGGAGAGGCGAAGTGTCCTGAGTCGCCTGCGAGTACTTGGCGCTGTAAACTACCTCCAGGCCTTTGGATTTGGAATATTTCTCAGTGGCCTCCAGCGCTGTGACGGAGAACAGATCGTCGACCCCGATGAGAGCGATCTTCTTGACCGGCGGGTCCGTCTGGGCCAGGGCCAGATCGATGGTCGAGACAAGGTACTTTGAAGCGGGCACCATGGTGCTGAAAAGGTATTTGAAGCCGCTGGCGAAAATGGAATCGGCCGCCCCGCCGGTATTGATCATAAGGACCTTGTTCTTCTCGCTGATTGGAGCGCCCGCTTGCACCTGGTTGGAACCATAGGGGGAGAGCAGGAACTGCGCGCGATCCTCATTGATTAACCGATCGATCAACTTCACTGTGGCGTCTGCATTGCCTGCATCATCGTAAGACTTAAGCTCCAGCTTGTAGCGTTTCCCGCCGACGCTGATGCCGCCGGCCTTGTTGTATTCGTCAATGGCTAGCCTGGAGCCGTTCAAGGTAAGGTTGGCCTCCGCGGCGAGGGAACCGGTGAGCGAGGTCGAAGAGCCAATAAGGATAGTTCCTGCGAATTCCTGAGACGGGTCTCCAGTCGGGGTGGTCGAAACCTCGACAGTAGGCTGGCCGGGTGTCGCCTGAAACGATTGGTCCGCAGTTGAAGTTGGGGTCAGGCCCGCGCGGGCGCACGCTACCGTCCCCAGCGAGAGCACCACCGCCAACATCGCCAAAAACAGACGGAAGGCTCGACTCAGAGTTTGAGTGAAGCTTCTTCGTCTCATAGCTCCCTCCTCGGAAGCACTCAGAATCTCGCTATCTCGGGGCGCAGATGGTCAACTCAAAACTGGGGAGGGACAAAGCGAAGCCGAATCTCTCTTTGTGAGCCCCTACTGAGTTCTAATTACATCCAACCGCAGGAAATGAGTGGAGCAAGAAATGCAGGGATCGTAATTCCGTATCACGATCTCGCTTTTCAGCGTGGCCTCCGGCAAAGGCAAGTCGATGACCCCCGGCACATAAGCTCGTAGGTCCTCCTCGATCTGGCGCTGGTTTTGTGCTGTCGGGGGCATGATCTTAGCCGCAAGGATTCTGCCCTTCTTGTCGAAATCGTAGCGATGGTACAGGCTACCCCTCGGCGCCTCGGTGAGACCGAATCCCCTACCCTTTCGCGGCCTGCAGGGCACAATCGCCTCCTCCGGAGGCTCGTAGCCTCGAACGATGTCCAGAGCCTCGTCGACGCAATGGAGGACTTCCAGGGCTCGGGCGACGATGCTCACGAAGGGATTGGAGTTCGGAAAAGAGATGCCGGCCCTTCGAGCGGCCTCCTGCGCGATGGGCCTGAGCTTGGAGAAGTTGAGGTTCACCCTAGCCAGCGGGCCGACGAAATAGGCCCCTCTGCCCCTAATGTAAGACTGGAGAGCAGTGGAGTGAGGCACTTGTTCCTCGATAAACCAGTCTTCGAATTCGAACACGGCAATATCCAAACCTTTGCTGGAGACGATACGGCCCTCGTTCATGGGATACTCGTCCGGATGAGAGAGCGAAACGAACTCGGTATCCCTGCTGAAATCAGGGAAGTCGAAACTGGCCACCCAGGCGACCGTGTCCAGAGCTTCCTCTCGGGCCCGTTCCAGAGTATCGATCAACCGAAGCATGTCCGCCCGTGGCAACACTTTGGTGAAGCCGCCGACGGCGGTGGAAACGGGGTGAATCTCTCGCCCCCCGACGAACGAGACGATGTCGTTACCCGCTCTCTTTAGATGAAGCCCCTTCTTAACTATCTCTGGGTCCTTTTCGGCCAGAGGGAAAACACTCTCGTAGCCCAGGAAATCTGGCGCGGCCAGCAAGTAGATGTGCAGAGTATTGCTTTCGATCCATTCGCCGCAGTAGAAAAGGCGCCGGAGCTTCCTTAGCGCCCCGTCGATCCGTATGCCGAAGGCATCTTCGGCCGCGTGGACGGCGCTCATCTGGTAGGCCACCGGGCAGATGCCGCATATTCTCGCCACCATATCGGGCAATTCATCATAAGTCCGCCCCAAGAGGAATCCTTCGAACAGGCGCGGGGGCTCAAAAACCCGCAAGCGCAGGTCGGTTATCTCTCCATCCCGAACGGCGATGCTCACGCCGCCTTCCCCTTCCACTCGCGACAGAGCCTCGACTTCGATTCGCTTCTCGCTCATGTTCTCTCTCTTTCGAAGGCCTCATCGAACGTCGCCGGCGCGATCTTGTGGAACCGCCGATCTATTTCCTCGGTAGAGAGACCCCTCATCCTTAACTCTTTGACAAAACTGGTTGGCTTAGGATCATCCACGGGGCCAAAGCAAGTATAGCAATCCCGATCGAAGCTCGGACAGAGGGCTCCACAGCCACCTTGCGTGACCGGCCCCATGCAGGGAAGATTCTTTGCCACCAGCACGCAAGTATTGCCCATACGCTTGCACTCCAAGCAGACGGCGTAAGTTGGCAAGCTTGGCTTCCTACCCAGCATGACCTGCATCAGGACGTCTAGGATCTGAAAGCGGTTGGGGGGACAGCCAGGAAGGTCAAAATCGACCTTCACCACGTCGTGCTGAGGCCTCGAGGTAGGAAGGCAAGATACGATATCGGCGTTGGGGTAGACGTACTCCTTCATCCTGCGGAAGTTTCCTCTGTTTCGCAGGCCCTGGATCCCGGCTTCCGTTGCGCAGACCCCGAAGGCTATATACAGTCCAACCTGGTCGCGAATGGCCTTGGCCCGGTCGACCTCTTCGGCGGTAGAGACGGAACCTTCGACCAGGGCCACATCGTAGGGCCCAGGCTTGAAATCCCTTTTCGCCTCCAGAAAGAAGGATATGCTCATGGCCCTGGCCAAAGTCACTAGCTGGTCTTCGCAGTCAAGGATGGATAGCTGACAGCCGTCGCAAGAGGTGAACTTGTACACGGCCAGGCTCAGTTTTCTCTCTTCCATGGCTAGATTCCCTCCACAGGGAGAAGATTCCGGACTTCGGAGTAGCGGAAGACTGGACCGTCTTTGCAGACGTACTTGGGGCCAAGGTAGCAGTGACCGCATTGCGCAATCCCGCACTCCATCCGCCTCTCCATCGTGAGGAACAGACGGTCAGGCGGAAACCCTCTCTTGAGAAGGTCCACGATGGCGAAGCGCATCATTACCTCTGGCCCGGCGATGAAAGCCAGGCTGGTGTGGGGAGACAGACCGTCCTTGTCGAACAACGTGGATACGACCCCCACGTTCAGCGTCCATGGTCGTCGCAGGCCTTCCAGGCGATCGACGGAAACCAGGAGCTTGCTCTTCGGCTGGGAGTTCCAGCGATCGTAGTGGCGGCAGTAAAGCAGGTCGTTCGGCGTCTTTCCACCGAAGAGAATGGTCATCTGTCCGTAATCGCCAGCGTGCTGCAGGACGTACTCGATGGCCGGTCTCAAGGGGGCTATCCCCAATCCTCCAGCCACAACCAGGATGTCTTTACCCTTGGCCTCATCCATCGGCCAGCCTTGCCCATAGGGACCCCGCAGGCCCACCACATCACCCTTCCCCAGACGGCCCACTGCCCCGGTGACATCGCCCAATATCCGGATAGTGTGCTGAAAAAGGTCATGCACCTCGGGGTTGGAGCTCAGCGAAATGGGCGCCTCTCCATAGCCAAGGATGCTGAGTTGGTTGAACTGCCCCGGCCTAAACCGGTAGCGCTCCTGTAGGTTGCGGTCCTGGAAAACAAAAGTGTAAGTATTGGTGTTGTAACTCTCCTTCTCGACGTCGACGACGACGGCGTCGACTGGCCGGAGGGGATTGATCTCAGCCAATCCTTTTCGTTCGATAACCGCCCTTACGGCTGAAGTGGTTCGTGCCATCACCGACTCCCTCTCACTGTAGCAGCGACCTGCGTAATATCAATCCGCACGGGACACCAGGCCAGGCAACGCCCGCATCCGACGCAGCCAAAGACGCCGTACTGCGACACCCAGTAGCTGAGTTTGTGACACAGCCAGTGCCGGTACCGCTCCCTCAGTTCATCCCGAAAGTTCCAGCCATGGACTTGGGCGAATTGGAGGGTGAAGCACGTCTCCCAGAGGCGCTGCCGCTCCACGGTCAAAGTATTGATATCGACGTCATCGTAAATGGTGTTGCAGAAGCAGGTTGGACAAACCATGGTGCAGTTGGCACAGCCCACACACCAGTTTTTCATCACGTCCCAATAGGGGTGTTCCAGGCTATCGAGAAGGATCTCGGGCAGATTCTGGGTGTTCAGGTGTCTTCCCATCTTGCCCGCAGCCTCGTTCAGGAGTCTGTCGGCAATGGCCCTGTCCTCCTTGTTAGCCGGCCGCGAGGGAAGCCGCGTCAAGACGCTACGACCCTTGTCTGTGCGGGCTTCCACCAGAAACCGGTCAGAAAGCTCGACGAGGTTAAGGTCGTACAGCTCCCAAGGGCGAGGGCCCGTTCCCATAGAAGAGCAGAAACAAAGATCGCCGGGCTCGGTGCAGCTCAGAGCTACGACAAAGGCCCCCTCCCTCCGCTTCCGGTAGGCGCTGTCTTTGACATCATCCAAAAGGAATACGCGATCCAGAACTTCCAGAGCGGCGATATCGCACGCTCTCAAAGCGAACAAGGCTACCGGGCGGGCCGGTCCGGGCTCTTCCACTAGATCGCCGTGGCCCCCGCCCAGTTCTCCTTTGAAAAGGAGTTGCTCAGGCGGGTGGAGGAACCATTTAAGAGAGTTCTGGCCGTTGGAGTAACGGAAGATGGTGCCGTCACCGTCCTTCTGTAGCCTGTATTCACCTGGCACTTGAAAGTCACGGTAGCTTCTGGCCAACTCATCGGGCCTTCCGATCCTCTCGAACATGATCCCAGCCTGCTTTGCCGTTGGTGCGATGACCTCGTAATCCTTGAGAAGAACCTCCAGGAGCTTGAAAAGGCTTTCCTTGTCTACGGTGGTCACAGTTCTCGCGCTTCTTCTAGGCAATCTACCCTCACTTTCCCATAGGCGACAAGCGTCTGGGAAGATCAGTCTTGGAGGAATGTTTCGAGACGGCGAGCCAGTTCTTCCGCTGCGACGGGCTTGTCCAAGAAATCCTGCACGGGCAAGTACTCTCCTGGCCGGTAATCTGCGTCGCCAAGGTGCGGGTAAAGGCGCAAGTCCGTAGTGCTGTGAAGAGAGGTGGCGACGACCACAGGGATACATCGGAGAGACTCATCAGGGTGGTTTCGGAGCTGCCAGACGAGATGGAAGCCCTGGAGGCCGTCTGGCAGCATGGCCTCGAGCAAGATGACGTCGGGTTTCTCACGCTCGATATACCGGAGCCCCTCTTGGCCGGAGGTTGCCACCAGGATGCGGTGGACCCGCTTCTCCAGGAGTGGCCTCAAAGCCTCGACACAATTCGGATCGGAGTCTACTACCAGGAGTGTACGACCTCTCGCGACCATAACACCCTCCCTCTAGCTAACACGGACCACTTCAACGACCCAGCGGTTAACCCGCTATGCTTGGCACGTAACAAGGAAGAATGCGAGACCTGAATGAAACCTTGGGCGGGAATGGAAAGCAATAATCGTTGGGTTGCTAGCAAGAACTATGCCAGAACGTATCCCTGTTGCGCTTTTTTTTGAATCCCCTTTCCCGCCCCAAGAAAAGTTGACCTTCCTGAATGGAGATGAGCGTTTTCGCCGCGGCGAAAACGCTCATCTCCCCCTAGACTTCGGTGTTGTGTGAAAGGCTCAAGAAAGAGCACAAAACAAGTTACAGTACCAGGGTAGAGGTAGTATGACTTATTTTGCGCTATTCTCAGAGGTTAAGCGCGATTTAGCAAAAAGAGCGCAATTTTCTGGAAACTACCAGGGTAGACAACCTGCTTGAACTGGCATAGTTTGTGCTACGATGGAAGCACGACTGGGTCAGTGCATATAGTCTTGACCGAGACTCGGGCCGTCGTCAAGAAAGGCGATCGATCGAGATCCGGTAGTCACAGTCAAAGTCCGGCGCCACAAGCAAGGCAAGGAGGCCGCGCCGTGGAGCAGATCAGCCACTTCCTCATCGCCAATATCGTGGCCGTCTATATTGGATACGGCCTTGCCTTTTTCGTGATGGGCCTCGTTCTGGCCTTACAGGCGCGGACTCCAGTACGCCGCGCT
>JAMDCE010000655.1 GCA_023489135.1 Chloroflexota bacterium | reverse complement strand
TACCAGACTACGATGGAACTAGCACTGGGCACCGAGACCACAAAGCAATACTATGCCTTCGAAGTGGTGGCCGCCGCCAAGAAATTGGTCGAAGAGGTAATGTGCGCCAAACCGGGTGAGAACGTTGTGATCTCCGCGGATACGCAGAGCGACTGGCGTGTGGTAGAGGCGACAGCCCAAGCCGCCTACGCTATCGGGGCTACTCCCACCGTAGTCTGGTACGAAACTCGACCGAGAGCCCAAATGGAACCACCGGCGCCAGTAGCGGCAGCCGTTTCTCAAGCTGATGTGTGGATCGAGTATGCAGTAGCCTACACCTTATACACCGACGCTCGACGGACGTGCAGCAGAAATGGCGGGCGCTACGGATGTATGGGGGCCATAGACGTCGACACTCTGGTACGCGCTATCGGGAAGGTCAATTATCCCTTGATGCTGGAGCTTGGGAACAAGTTAGTTGAACTGACTCAATCCGCCAAGGAAGTCAGGATGACCGGGCCGGGTGGTATGGATATTGTCGCCAGTATGGGGAGGGTCGAGGTGAGCCAGTGGGGTCGATTAGGCGACGAGCCCGGGGCGCTGGTGATGCTGGGAGGACAAGTGCTCTGGCTGCCGGTTGAGGAAAGCATTCACGGCACGGTAGTCTCCGACTCGACAGTGTGGCCCCCGGCCGAAGTTGGGGTGGTGAGCACGCCGGTGACTCTGCAGATCGACAAGGGACGCATCGTAAAGATCGAGGGAGGTACGGAAGCCAGTAAACTCGAGAAGTGGCTTGCAGGCCTCGACGACGAGAACATGTATCGGGTCGCCCACTATACTTACGGGTTCAACCCAGGAGTTACCAGGGTCACTGGCAGAATAGTCGAGGACGAAAGACTTTTCGGTTCGGTCACGTTTGGCTTTGGTGGCCGGGACGATAGAAAAGCCTCCTCTCATACGGATGGGGTGACCGCGAGCCCAAGCGTGTTTCTTGATGGTGAAGAGATCGAGCAGGACGGGAAGTATGTGCATCCCGAGTTAGTAGAGGTTTGCCGACGAATGGGCGTGCCGGGGTATTAGCCAACTGCGCGATGTTGTGTGTCGGATTGGCGGGGTGTCACCTATTCTCAAGAATAGAACCAGGCCAATATCAAGCACCCAATATGAACAGGAGGTAAGGCAATGCCAACGAGGACTCTAGAGACCAGACAAGACTGCGAAGATTTCGTTCGAGGATGTACGATTCTGGGTACTGGAGGAGGCGGCCAGCCGGAATCAGGGCTTGAGGCACTCTTCCGCGAACTTGAGGCCGGGCGCAAACCCGGGTGGCTGGATCCGTCTGAAGTAGCCGACGACGCCTGGACGGCTTGCCCGTTCCTAATGGGTTCGATTGCTCCTCACACGCCCCAGATGGAAAGAGAGATGGCCTCTCTGGGCCTAACCGAGGTGCGGGTCAGGGATGGAATGATGCTGGCGCTTCAAGAGTTGGAGCAATTCCATGGAGTTAAGTTGGGGGCGATTGTAGCCATAGAGCTGGGCGGCGCAAATACTCCTATGCCCGTTGCGGCCGCTTCTCAGCTGGGACTCAGAGCTATCGACGGAGATTATACTGGAAGAGCGATTCCCGAGATCGTGCAAACGACACCCAGGCTCTTTGAAAAGTCTATGGCTCCTCTTGCCGCTGTTGACGACTGGGGCAATATCGTAATCATAAAGGAAACCTTGAACGCAGCAATGGCCGAGATGCTGGGGAAGCAGATCAGCGTAGCTGCGTTTGGGCTTACTCCTATGGCGGGAGTATTGCTCAAAGGTGCTGAAGCAAAGCAAATAATTGTCAAGGACACCCTTTCAAGAGCCTTCGAGCTAGGGAGAACGATACGGAAGGCCAGGGAGGCCGGTAGTAATCCAGTTGAAGCAGCCAGAGAATTCCTTGACGGGTGGGTGATTTTCAAGGGTAAGGTTGTTGGAAAGGACTGGGAAGATCGCGCCGGTTACCTCTGGGGCACTCACACCCTTGAAGGTCTGGATGAATGGGCCGGTCGAACGTTCAAGGTTTGGTTCAAGAACGAGAACCATATATCGTGGCTCGACGGCAAACCTTATGTTACCAGCCCAGATATAATCTCTCTCGTGGATTCGCAGACGGCTGAGCCAAAGACAAACACTAGGCTGGCCGTCGGAGACGTAATGTCTGTGCTAGGCGCGAAAGCCCCGCAGGTATTCCGGGAGCACGAAAAAGGCCTTGACGTGCTGGGCCCTTCTCATTTCGGTTTTACGGACATCGAATATAAGCCCATCGAGGACGTTGTAGGTAGATAAGAAATGGTCTCGCGGCATCAGCACTCGGAGTCGTTGACGACGGTGCAGAGAGCATCAGTCAGTGAGCACAGCTACAAGCAGCCGGGGTTCGCCGATCCCGGCTGCTTGAAATATACAACTCCCTGCCCCTTGGGCTTTTTCACCTCTGCCGCGGCTTAGTCGGCCACCACCCGACCTAGCGGTGAGAAAATTCAGTTGGGGCGTGAGGTTCCAGTGGTGGCTTTCTTTGGGCTTGTCCGGGGTATGAGAGATCCAGACTAAACGGAGTCAAACTCCTGAGAACCTCCCTCAGGATTGTTTCCATCGGAGTGAACATACTGCTTGACACGCTTCAAGAGGTCGTCAAGGTCAAAAGGTTTGCCGATGTAGCCTTCAGCTTCTATCTCTGCCGCTCTCGCTCTGGCATCTTCGGCGGCGGTCAAGACAATAATAGGAGCGGCCTTATCGTACGCTTTTCGGAACCTGGCCGAGAACTCCCAGCCATCCATTATGGGCATTCTCATGTCCAGGAGAATCAGTCCGGGCATTTGTACGGCTATCTTGTCCAAAGCTTCCTTCCCATCGGTCGCCGCCATCACTTCATAGCCCTCTTCTTCAAGCACCGTTTCGATCAGTCCAAGCAGATCGAGGTCATCTTCCACGACGAGCACCGCCCTGTCATTCTTGGCTACCATCAACTCTCTCCCTCACTGCAATCAAGATGTGGTGGCAAATTCAAGGTACTTCACGGTCTCCCGGGAGAAACACGCCGTCACGCCAGTCCAGCCAAGGATTAGCAAAAAGCATGCCATAGACGCAGCGGTCTTTGGCATATTTCTTGCAAGATCCAGCGTAGTTTACCCCTCGGCCATTGGCCACCAACGGCTGACTCCTTATTTGCACCGCAGCTACAGCCTTCTAAAGGCGCAGGAGGACCACAGGTGGAACAAGAAGATCGAGCAATTTCGGCGAAAATCAGGCGCGCCCTGGCGGCCGCAGAAGAGGTTAGTGATCTGGACATAGAGGTCGAGACCATCGACGGAATCGCCTATCTGCGGGGTGAAGTTAATGCCGACGCAGAGAAGAGAGCGGCTACGGAGGTGGCAAGGACTGTCCCAGGAGTCAAGGAAGTGCGGAACCAGTTGGCCATTCTGACGATTCGGCCACCGGCTCGCGAATGGGAGAAGATCATATGTAGAGAGCGCGAACGCGGAACCGAGGAATCTGAAAACGCGGAGAGTTCTTGATGATCAGGGTCGCCGCCATCGCCGATCTGCACTTCAAAGATGATTCCAGCGGCAAGTTCCGTCCGTGGCTTGCCTCTCTTCACGAGGACGCCGATGTCCTGCTTCTGGGAGGTGATCTCACGGGTATCGGGTACGTTCACCAGGCGCGGCTTTTGGCCGACGAGCTGAGGGGCCTTCAGATCCCGATCTTTGCCGTTCTGGGCAATCACGACTACAACTATGGACGGACTAAGGAGATTGTCTCGGTGCTGAGCGAGGTTGGAGTATTCGTGCTGGATGGGCACTCTGCCACCATTCAGGTTCGGGGCCAGACCGTCGGCATCGCTGGCGCAAAGGGATTCGCCGGGGGATTCGGGCGAGCGGTTCTGATGCCCTTTGGCGAGAAGTCCTTGAAGCGTTTCGTCGCGGAGGCCGACAAGGAAGTGCAAAAACTCGACTATGCTCTCAGTAAGTTAGGAGGCGCCGACTTTAAGATAGTGGTCCTGCATTATTCCCCCGTTCGGGAGACTCTGCGTGGAGAGCTTCCGGAGATTTACCCATTCTTGGGATGTTCCAAGCTCTGCGATCCCATTCGGAAGTGGGGCGTGGACTTTGTGATCCACGGGCACTCCCACCACGGCTGCGAAAAAGGCCAGATCGATTCCGCCATTCCTGTGCGCAACGTCAGCCTAACTGTGCTAAAGAGGTACTACGCGATTTACGAGCTGCGTTCTCTCTGGTTCGGAGAAGAGACTTCCTCCCCCTCCTCTCTCCCTCAGTGCGCCGTCGAAGAGAAATCTTCCGCCAAATTACGGCGATGCTAAGGACGGAAATGGGGTATAATTGACGAACTGAGCGCCGCTTCGAGGTTATCTCGGAAGCTCGGAGAGCGCTGAAAGAGGCTCGGGGGAAAGGAGCTCGACGCTGCCAGAGTTCAGAATCGTTTCCGATTTGCGTCCAACAGGCGATCAGCCAAAGGCCATCGAGGGCCTGCTTGATGGCTTGGAGAAGGGTTACGAGAAACAGGCTCTCCTTGGAGTCACGGGCTCAGGTAAGACGTTTACAATGGCCAATGTCATCGAGCGTGTGCAGCGGCCTACCCTGGTGCTGGCTCATAATAAGACTCTGGCCGCGCAGCTCTACAGCGAATTCAAGGAATTCTTTCCCAATAACGCCGTCGAGTACTTTGTCAGTTACTACGACTATTACCAGCCCGAAGCCTACATCCCCCGCACCGATACTTATATCGAAAAAGATGCCGACATCAACGAGGAGATCGATAAGCTGCGTCACGCCGCCACGAAGGCGCTCTTCGAGCGGCGTGACGTCGTCATCGTCGCCAGCGTTTCGTGCATCTATGGTTTGGGATCTCCTGAGGAGTACGGCAACGTCGTCGTCACGGTCAAGAAGGGCGAGGTGACCCGGCGAGACCGGATCCTCCGCCATCTAATTGACATCCAGTACAACCGCAACGACAATTCACTGGCCCGGGGAAGTTTTCGGGTCCGCGGCGATACCTTGGAGATCATTCCGGCCTACGAAGAAGTAGCCCTGCGCATCGAGTTCTGGGGCGACGAAGTGGAGCGGATCGTGGAGCTAGATCCGTTGACTGGCGAGATCTTGATCGAGCGCACCCAGGCCGACATCTATCCGGCCAAGCACTTTGTCACCACGCAGGAGAAGTTGCGGGTGGCCATCAAGGATATCGAATTAGAACTGGCCGAGCGCTTGCAGGAACTTGAATCCCAGGGCAACTTGCTTGCCGCGGCTCGTCTGAAGCAGCGTACTCTCTACGACATCGAAATGCTCGGTGAGATGGGGTACTGTTCCGGTGTCGAGAACTACTCCCGTCACCTTTCCCGCCGCGCTGCTGGAGAGCAGCCATGGACGCTGTTGGACTATTTCCCGGGTGATTTCCTTCTCTTCGTGGACGAGTCCCACATCTCACTCCCGCAGGTGCGGGGAATGTACGCTGGCGACCGGTCCCGCAAAGGGGTGCTGGTGGAGCATGGTTTTCGCCTCCCCTCGGCTCTGGACAACCGGCCTCTGACCTTCGACGAGTTCGAGCGCCATGTCAACCAGGCTATTTACGTCTCGGCCACGCCTGGCCCATATGAATATGAGCACAGCCAGCAGATAGTGGAGCAGGTGATCCGGCCAACCGGGCTGATCGATCCCCAGATTACGGTGAAGCCGACGACTGGCCAGATCGACGATCTGGTTGACGAGATCAAGAAGAGGGCGGTCAAAGGTGAGCGAACTCTCGTAACCACTCTCACCAAACGAATGGCCGAGGATCTGGCTGACTACCTCAAAGAGACGGGCATCAAGACACACTACCTCCATAGCGAGATCGATACTCTGGGTCGAGTGGAAATACTGCGGGATCTGCGGCTGGGAGTTTACGACGTTGTGGTCGGGATCAACCTTCTTCGGGAGGGGCTGGATCTTCCCGAGGTCTCCCTGGTGGGGATTCTGGACGCCGACAAAGAGGGTTTCTTGCGCTCGGAGGGATCTCTCATCCAAACTGTAGGCCGGGCCGCCCGGCACGTCGACGGGACGGTGATCATGTACGCCGACACGGTCACCCGCTCAATGAAGGCAGCCATCGATGAGACGTACCGTCGCCGGGATACTCAGGTGGCGTACAACAAAGAGCACGGGATAACGCCGGCCAGCATTGTTAAGGAGATCAAAGACCTCACCGATCGAGTGAAGGCGGTGGCCGAGGCCAAAGCAGACTACACCGTCCGTAGCCTCGAAGATCTCCCCAAGGACGAGTTGGTGCGGATGGTCAAGGAATTGGAGTCGCAGATGAAGCAGGCCGCTAAGATGCTGGAATTCGAAAAGGCCGCTCTCCTCCGCGACCAGATCATTGAGGTGCGTCGAGCCATGGAGCAAGGGCGCGATCCTCTGGCTTCTCGTGGGCGATAACTTTCCAAAGCCCCTATCTCCGCCAGGCTCCAGGAAGGGACACCACTCTCGGTCGAGACGGACTTTGACCTTCCTTTTCGCTTGGATGAGGACGATTCCTCTACCGTGGCTGGACGCCGCTAGATCGAATGGTCTGAGATTCGTGGCGGAAATGCGCTCCTAGGGAGCGCACCCATTATTGTAACAGTGATGTGCTATAATAGCAGTAATTCGTTGGAGTTACCTTTATGACGGAGGCGTTCCATGGATATTGTAGGCGTTTTGATTGTCATTGGGATTATTGCCTTCTTCGTGCTGATCCTCGGCAGCGCGGCCATCAAGATCACTCAGGAGTACGAGCGAGGAGTTATCTTCCGTCTGGGTAGACTCGTCGGTGTGCGGGGCCCTGGGCTTATTCTACTGATCCCTATCGTGGAGCGGATGGTCAGAATCGACCTGCGTACGGTGACCATGGAGATACCGGCGCAGGAAGTCATTAGCCGGGACAACGTCACCATGCGAGTAAATGCCGTCCTGTATTTCCACGTATTCGACCCACAGAAAGCCGTGGTGAATGTGGCAGACTACGTCAGGGCTACTTTCCAAATCGCTCAGACGAGCCTGCGGAGCGTTCTCGGGCAGTCGGAACTTGATGAGCTTCTCTCTCACCGGGAGAAGATCAACCACATTCTGCAACAGATCATCGACGAACAGACGGAGCCCTGGGGTATGAAGGTTAGCATCGTGGAGGTGAAGGACGTCGAGCTTCCCGACACGATGCAGCGAGCAATGGCGCGACAGGCTGAGGCCGAACGAGAGAAGCGAGCCAAGATCATCCACGCTGAGGGGGAGCTTCAAGCCTCAAAGGCCCTGGCCGAAGCGGCCCGCATCATCAGCTCGGAACCGGCTAGCATGCAGCTCCGGTATCTGCAGACTCTGACAGAGATTGCCGCAGAGAAGAATTCCACGACCGTCTTCCCGTTGCCCATCGATTTGATCAGTATGTTCCTGGATACGCGGGGCCGGCAGAAGGAAAGGTCTCCTCAGGCCCCTCGTGCTCAGGTCCCTCTGGCGGCCGTTCCTCCAGCGGAAGATTCCGCTGAGCCGGAGGAATAGGCCGGACCCCAGAACTTCTTGATTGAGGTCATACCGAAAAGGCCGAGTCGCACAAGACTCGGCCTTTTGCTTATCGAGGTACTGAGTTCGAGGGTGAAGCCACCTGTAGGGGAGAAGCGCTCGCCGCAGTGTTGGCACCGACCTAGGGCAGGATTGACGAGAATTTGTGGTGGTAATAGCCTAAATCAGGCGATGGCGGGCGCTTCGCCCTTGCCAACTTGATCCTGCCATAGTGTGACGACACCGGCCTCAATCTACATTCCTGAACCTGGAAGGCTTCCTCGATCTGTGGAATCTGGGAAACCTGTGGATCAGTGCCCCTAAAAACCCGGAATCTCCGGCATTTTCATCACTCTCAACTTGAGGCCGTCGACTCCAATGACCTCCACCTTCTCACCTTTCTTGATCGTACCGTTTTCGCTAACGGCGCTCCATAGTGCGCCGTCGACGAAAACTGAGCCGGTGGGGTTGAGGTCCGATCGGGCCTCGCCGATCTGACCCAGCATCCCTTCGCGTCCGGTGACCACTCTGCGTCGCCGCGCTTTCACCACAGCGGCGACGACGAAGACGAAGAAGGCGGTGATGCAGGCGATCATGGTGATCATCACCGGCAGCGAGATCTGGAAAAAAGAGCCGGCCGAGCTAGGGATGAGAAGAATCGAGCCCAGGATCATCGCGATGATCGCTCCAACGGTCAGCACGCCGTGGCTGACGGCGAACACGTCGGCGATGAAGA
Organism: Chloroflexota bacterium; assembly: GCA_023489135.1. Next base: position 4,619 of record JAMDCE010000655.1, on the reverse strand, counting down.
GAACGAAGGCGAAGCCTATTAGAAGCAGTCCAGCGAAGTTCACCGGCAAATTGCCCAGGGCATAGAACGCCAGCAACAGGAAGACGCCACCTACGACGCCAGGGAGAATAGCCCCTGGGCTAGAAAGCTCGAAGAAGATGGCCATCATGCCCAGGGATAGCAGGATATAGGCGATGGTCGGGTCGCTGATCACCATGAGGAAATCCTCGATCCAGCTCATGCCCAGGTTGTCGACGGTGGCGTTCCGAGTGCTCAACACGACCTTTGTGCCACCGTCCAGTGTGACTTCTCTACCGTCGAGTTGGTTCAACAGGGATGGCATGTCATTGGCGATTAAGTCGATCACGCCAAGCTTCAGCGCCTCCGGCGCCGGAACGGACACGCTCTGGCGCACGGCTTGTTCAGCCCAGGTGGCGTTCCGGCCCCGCTGGATGGCCAGGCTCCTGATGTAGGCTACGGCGTCGTTGGTGATCTTGGCCGTCATAGTGTCGGAGGGCTGCTGTTCCTCGCCCCCCTGCCCAATCGTCACCGGATGGGCCGCGCCGATGTTGGTGTTGGGGGCCATAGCCGCGACATTGGCGGCGTAGGTGATGTAGACTCCGGCGGACCCGGCTCGGCTTCCCGGTGGGGCGACGTAGACCACCACTGGCACCTTGGCCGAAAGCATTCGCTGGATAATCTCTCGCATCGAGGTATCCAGGCCGCCAGGCGTGTCCATCTGGATGATCAGGGCGCTGGCTCCATCCGTCTCGGCCTGGCTTATGGTCCTGTCGATGTAATGGGCCATCACAGGATTGACCACGCCCTTCAAGTTGGCCACGTCCACGTGAGTACCCTGGGCCGCGACGCGGCTGTTGAGCAGCAGGGTAATTCCGAGAAGGAGGATTAAAGCGTAACAGAGTCTTCTAGGCAGCATCATCACCGAAGATCCTTCTTAACGACTTAATATTATACTCGTCTGACCTTGCGCCAACAATGGGAATCTTGGCCGGATTTCCATCTCATCACCCTTTTCGAAGTCACCGGGGTTCCTCCAGGTGACCATAATCCCCGGGGGCATGGGACCGGTCGTGCAGCCTGTTGTCGGAAGGCAGAGTTGGTGCTGACAAACCCGGTGAAGCGCCTAATCCAAAGTACACTAGGGACAAGAATTCGCTGTTTGACAGAGGAGCTGGGCCAGCGACGTGACTAACGGCCCGGTTTTATGTCGGTGTAGGGGTGATGGTGCGCGGTATAGTGAAGGTAGAAGCTGACGGCCGAAACCGTCGAGACCAGCACCGCGATGATAACCATGACCTGAACGATGCCTATCAGGTCGGCCAGGCTGCCCGCGAAGAGGATGGGAAATAGAGCCGCGGCGTTGGAGAGCATGAAGAATACCGAGAAGACGCGGCCTCGTATGTCCTCTGGGGAGCGCTCCAGGATAACCGTCTGCGCCGGAATGGCGACGAAGGCGTTGGTCAGTCCGGCGAGGCCGCCCATAAACATGACTATGCCCACCACCAGGCTGAGAGGCGGAGTCTGGCCGAAAAGGCCGAATATCAGGTCAGATCCCGGCTTGGCGATGGCAAAGAAGAAAAGGGAAACCCCGATGGCCCCAAGCCCGGCGTTGATCATCGTCTCCCTGTTTTGCTCTGTGGCAAAGCGATTGACCAGCAGGACCCCGATAAGCATTCCGATGCCAGCCGGAGCGACGATGTAGGCCAGGTCCTCGGCGGGGATTCCAATGACGCGGTTCACGAAGCCCGTTCCCAGCGTGCCGAGGATGAGGAACAGAGAAGAGGCCAGAGAAAGATGAACCAGAGCGGTGACGAGAATCCGGTCTTTGACGATGAAGGCCCAACCTTCTCGAAGCTCCGACCACACCTTCTGCAGGCCGTTCCCTTGGGTGGAGTTTGCCGTCAGCAATCTCGGCTCTTTTGAAGGGAGAAGAGCGGTGAGGGCCGAGGCCACCATATACATTACAAAAACGACAATGAACAGAGTGGACAGACCTACCACCTTCGCTAGCAGGGGACCGAGAACGGCGAAGCCGAGCAATTGGGACGCGGTGAAGGTAAGATTGAACATAGAATTGGCCGTAACCAGGTGATTGCGGCCGACTAGCAAGGGGATCATGGCCGCCTCGGCTGGACCGAAGAACTGGCTGATGGTGGCAAAGAGAAGAGTTATAAGGTAGACGGTCAGCAGAAGATAAAACACCGGCCAGGAGCGGCCGCTAAAGATATAGCCGAGGACGGCAAGGCCTCTCAGGACGTTCGTCACCACCAGCATCGTCTTCTTGTTGGTCCGATCCACAAATACCCCCGCCACGGCGCTGAACACGACCGCGGGAACGGTGAAGGCGAGGATGACGATGCTGACCTGGGTGCTGGAGTGGCTGACAGTCTCGACCGCAATTATCAGAGCGAAATTAATTACATTCTGGGCCGTTTGGGACACAGCCTGGGCGAGCCAGAGAACGAGGAAATGGCGGTTTCGTAGGACGACTACAAAGTTGCCTTTGAGGGATAAGGTCTCGATCTTCTACTCCTCACCTCTAGAGACGAATTCCTTGAGTCGTCGCTCCACTGTGCTTCTAGGCAACAATACCCGTCGCTGGCATCCCAAACACTTCAAGCCGATATCCGCACCCAGCCGGACCACTCGCCAGTCGTGGCTGCCGCAGGGATGTGGCTTTCGTAGCCGAACGACATCGTCCAGCCTGAAATTCACAACCATCCTTCGGACCTACCTCGAGAGTGGCTCAGGTAGCATTCTGCACCTGGCGAAAGTGGTTCATAGCCGACCGCAGCGACGCTGCTTCACGCCGGGCCGCCGCGGCGAAGTCATCACCAGACGACGCGTAGATGATGGCCCGGGAAGAGTTAACGATGGCCAGTTCTCCCTTCTCGTCCACACCATTCCGGATGACCGCCGCCAAGTCCGCTGCCTGCGCTCCAACGCCTGGAACGAGAATTGGCATATCCGGGCACATACTTCTCACCACGCGAAGCTCGTCCGGATATGTGGCCCCCACCACCAGCCCGCAGTTACCGTTCGTATTCCAGGCCCTTACTTTCTCAGCCACCACCTGGTACAGCGGATGAGGCTCTTCTTCCGATGGCCGGCCCGGGCGAGTCCCCCCGATCCCTTCACGGCAGAGAAGATCCTGAAAATCTTTGGCTCCAGGATTGGATGTTCGGCACAAGACAATGACGCCCTTTTCCTCTCGCGCCAGAAAAGGCTCCAACGAATCTCGTCCAAGATAGGGGTTGACCGTCACGGCATCGAAGCCGTAGATGTCGAACAGAGCCCGGGCGTAGGCCGCGGCGGTATGTCCGATGTCCCCGCGCTTGGCGTCGCCGATCACGGGTATCTCCGGGGGAATCAGCCTGATCGTTCGCTCCAGCGACTGCAGCCCTCGCCAACCCTCGGCTTCGTAAAAGGCCAGATTTGGCTTGTAAGCGCAGACAAGGTCTTGTGTGGCTTCGATTATGGCTTTGTTAAACTCGAAGATCGGATCGTCCTGGGTCCTGAATGACACAGGGAGGCGAGCCAGTTCTGTGTCCAGCCCCACGCACACCAAGCTGTCATTCCTACGGCTCGCGGCGAGCAGTTTCTCGACGAACTTCAAGGTTCTACCCTTTTCTACGATTGTGTGCTCGCCCTCGAGCGAGCACATAGTATACCACGAAAATGATGTTTGCGAATCGCTGGGGTCATTGCACAGACCGGAGGGGTTAGGGGTTACGGGCCAGGTACCCGCTTTAACCCCTAACCCCTATTCAGTGCTCGTGCGGCAGTGAGTCGATTAGTTATGTAGAGCCACTGTACACAGATGCTAAGCGTCGTGGTATAATGCCGCCCAAAGGAATCCTCTTTTTTCCCGCGAGAGTCCAAGCAAACTGCTGAGCGACGAGGGCCTGGCGATGACAGGGCCGAGGAGGTGATGGGCAGACAACCAAGTCATCGGAAGCCCCTGTGATCCTCTGGTAGAAGCCGACGTTTTGTTGAAGGAGGAGACCATGTTCTTGAAAAACAGACGCTTGTTTGTCGTAGGGTTGGCCCTCAGCATCGTCTTGATTGCTCCACTTCTCGCGAGTTGCGGGGGGCCGTCAGGGGGCGCTGGTACGCCCGCGGCCGGGACGACCTCGGAATTGGCCGCTGAGCAGATTTTCACCTTTAACAATGGGGCTGAGCCCGAAACGCTGGATCCCGCTATTATGACGGGGGATCCCGAGTTCAAGGTGATACAGCAGCTACTGGAAGGGCTCACCACCTACGATCCCAAGGATCTCTCCCCTAAACCAGGTATGGCTGAGAAGTGGGACGTCTCGGCCGACGGACTCACCTACACTTTCCACCTCCGCGACGCCAAGTGGACCAACGGCGACAAAGTTACCGCCGACGATTTCGTCTACTCCTGGCAGCGGGCCCTCAGCCCTTCGGTGGCCGATGGCGCCCCATCCGAGTACGCCTATCAGCTCTACTATCTGAAGGGCGCCGAGGATTTCAACAGCGGCAAGATCACCGATTTCAGCCAGGTGGGCGTCAGGGCCAAAGATCCGAAGACCCTGGAAGTGACGCTCGCCAACCCCACTCCTTTCTTTCTCTACCTGACATCGTTCCAGACCTAT
>JAMDCE010000221.1:6468-12916 GCA_023489135.1 Chloroflexota bacterium | reverse complement strand
ACCAGACCACCCGGGTCCCAAAGTGTGACTAACTCTACACCTACAGCAAGCGCTAGCCTGTTTGCTTCATCAAATGGGACACGAGCGTGGTTGTAGGTCCAGCGGTAGAGCAGGTAAAAGCGCGTCGGCATGTCCACGCCGCCCAACTGAGCTGATCGCAGAATGCGCTCCAGGGCAAATTCGCTCACGACTGTGCGCACATATTCTAACAATTCACCGACAGTGACTGGTTCTCCTGAGAGTCTCTCCACTTGGGTATACTTGCCGAAAATCTCCACCGCCGGCCCAATGGCACTCATAAAGAAATCTCCGCCGCGAATGCCTCCATCCCAGAACTGGACGAGTTTTCGATGCACCAAAGCTTCGATCTGCCGTCTCACCGTGCGGTACTCGCCGATTTCGGTTGCCGTGCGCTTGCGGCAGACCATGTAAATCGAAGACGCAAGGGAGGCAGTTTCCTGCGCATTGAGCCGTGCCCGCATTTCGGTGTGGATCGGCCATGAGGCTGTCATATAAAGTCCTGCCTTCAGTAGGGCGTTAATGATTGATTCCCACGCCTCGGTAGTCTTGTGAGCGAAAATAATGACGGCGATGCCGTCAGGCTTGATTACACGCTGAATTTCTCGAAAGGCCTGGGTGAGAGATAGTTCGAAGAAGGCTTGGGCTTCTTGGCGGCCGCCATGGCGATCAGGGTCCTGCACAATTTCTTCTGATTTTGGTGTCAAAGGCGTGGAGAATAAGTCCATACCACCATCGCCCAGCGTTCGCTTGAGCCATACGTAAAAGAAGTCCGATAGCGCGGAGTAATTCACGTTGTCGTAATACGGTGGGTCAGTGAGCACCGCATCGAAGTAATTGTCTGGCCATGGAAGCCCGGTGGCGGAACCGTGGGTGACAGTGACAACGGGGACGTTGGACACAGCGACAGATGCGGCTGCCTTAATCCACTTTTCGTTTTTCTCGCAAGCAGTGAGCCAGCCCGCACCCTCGGGATTGAACGGGTTCGACTCCGCGTAATCCCAAACCATTGGTAGCGCTTGGCGTGCGAATGTATGAAAAACGCCCCTGCCTCCAGTCACGTTGAGAACGCAGAGCGTAGAACCGAAATCCGCAAGTCTGTCCAGTGCTAGCGCCAGGTAGGTCAATACCGCTTTGGCAAACTCCGGGTCTGTTCCTTCTGCGATCACTAACGGGTACGTCTGCCTTATCTTGTCTGCAAAAGTTATGAGCGCTAGCTTCTGCCTGGTATTAAATAGGCTACCGAGAATCTGCTCCTCTTTAGGGAAAAACGGAGTCAGCCAGATGTTTCTTGGGTCGTAGATAAGCGGCTCGTTTGGAACCGGGTCCATTCCCCAGATTCCCCATAGAATTCGACGCTTCCTTTCCAGCGCGACCCCACTGAGTTGATACAGTTCAAAATCACGCTGCGTGGGCAGCCGGTAAATTTTCCCAGTGTGGCCCGGATGGTGCAGTACCACCGCCACCAAGCGCTGCCCAGATTTACCTTGGTGGAAGAGGTGGCGCGTGGCCTTATTGTCCATCGTTCCGGAGCACATCGGGCAGCGGACATGAGCATGGGAAACGGTGCCTTCTTCAGGGTCAAAGTCCATTTGGCGGCCATCAGTAACCACAACGTCGAAATCTACCCGGCCGGCCAAGGGGTTTAGTCTGGGCCGTAACGTTACCTGTTTCTTTTCTTTTCTTGCGAGCCAGAAGTGACGCATGAGGGGAATCTCAACTCCGCAGCTTGGGTTCTGGCAAGGCAGAGTTCGTGCCCAAATGTAGCCCACTGGGATCGATCCGTCGGGATCTTTCGGGTAGAAGTCGCCAAGTTCTTTGCGGGCTTCTTCCAACACCCAACTGCCCCAGCGTTTCACGGATTCAAGGAGAGGATTCAACGTCCGTTCTGTGATGAAACCGAGCGAGCCTGGGGAACCGCTCTCAGACTGCACAAGAGTCTTGCCAAACTTCTGAGGATATTCCAGCACGGCTCTGAGTATTGTCACTGCAACAGGGTTATAGTCTAGCGCATGGGTTTCACACCCGAGTCGTAGCGCTTCGAGGGCAATTGACCCTCCCCCAGCGAAGCAATCGAGAACGCGGGGTGGGATCCCACCAAACGTGTCTCGGATCAGGTCTCGCGCTCTCTGAATAGGTGAATCCTGGAGGACGTCATCGCTCTGGGTAACCGCTTCCCAAGGGGCAATATCGCCAAGAAGGTGTAGGAAATCATCACGACGTCTCGGGTCATCGGGCAGGAGTGCAGCGAGAGCAGTCGTACGGGAAGCTGCCAAAGGCCGTCGTGCCCACCAGACGTGAAGAGTGGAGACATGACCATGCCGAATGTTCTTCTCGCGGACGGACTCCTCAGAAACACGTCGTAAGGGGAAATCGACTTCAATGATGCGAGGAGGCATCACGCGGTCGTTAGGCTTCATCCTATCGTTTCCTTCCAGTCTTTCACCACGTATCGAACTATTTCGACGACTTCTTTGGCCAAGAATCTTGCGGCAGGGTTTTGAATCGTGTGGAGTTCTGGTGCCGACGCGGCGTTCTCGATCACGTAAAGCCAGTACTCTTCACCGAGCCGATGCGCCATTAACCACTCATTTGGCGTGAGGCTGATTGCACCGCTTCTCGCATGGGCCTTGACCTCGATATATCGTACTGAGGAATTCTCACCCACGGAGTAGATGTCGTAGCCTAGGTTCTCTGCCGAGACGTCTTGTGGCAGGCGGTCATGATCCCGCTCGTAGTCCATTGCGCTTTGCATTCCGAGGAATTCTATCTCTGGGTCGAAGTGCATCATTCCATCCGCTGCTACCTGGGGCAAGATACGCGCGACGCCCAATTCCCTAGGCGTCGAAGGCAATAGGCTAATTTCACGCCGGATCTCGTCTTCCAGAGAGTGTTTACGGGAGTTTAACTCTTCTTTGCGCCGCTCCTCGTTTTGCACTTGCATCTCACGAAGATCCTCGCCCAAGGCGCGGCGGGTTTCATAGTCAATCAATTTTGCACCTGACTCCAATATCATTTGCTCTAGCGACCGTACCCCATATTTGCGCTTGATGTCGGCGTCGTGCTCCCGCTGTTGAAGCAACTCCTGTCGATAGGGTTCCAGCACATACTCAATCGCGAAGGCTAGGACCTCATCATCATTAAGCGGGTGGTTGATCTCGGACTTCTCCGTCGAAGCTTTCAAATCCCAGAGCACGGAGGAGTTAATTGATCGCATCTCCCCTTCTGCAGGTTGATAGACGACAAAAAGGCGCTTGCCAGCGACTCGATTGGCGCCGTCGCGCACTTCGCCCTCGATAAACCAGAGTAGACCGTCCAACTTGCCATCAGGGTCAGCGAAAACGGCTCCACGGCTTACATCGTCGGCACACTTGGGCAGCAATTGGTCAATGATTGCTTCCAGCAAAGGATGGCCCGGGGCGATGAAGACAGCTTCCTGGCGGCGGGCGATTTCCTTGCTAAACGCCAACCTGTTATATTCGCGGAAGATTTCACCGAAATGGTGCCTGAACTCCTGCGAGACGTTTCGGATTTCATAGGGCACCGCGGGTACGCTCCAAAGACCATCGCGGCGCTGCTCCAGCCGCACATTCAGAAAACGGCAGGCACGGTGAAAGAATCCCTCGATGTACTCAGGAACTAGGCGATTCTCCAGGGCCAGACGGTTTTCGCCGAGCACGCGCTGAAGGTCGATATGCCGCGTGGCCAGGGCTTCTAGCGTCGCCTCGCGCGCCTTGAGGACTGCTTCTTCATCGGGCACAGCTTCAATCTCCTCAATGATCTCGTCCAAGGTTCGTCTATTCGCAATTGCTTCCACGATGAGATCTTTGAGGCTCCGACCCGTCAGGATGTCGCCGACTACATCGAACACACGGTCGCTTCCCAGTGCCGCCTGAATCTGCTTTAGTTTGCGGAACAGAGCGTCTAGCACCATGCCTTCGCGGGTGTCGGACGCAACCAAGTTGTAGATGTGAACTTCGTTCTGCTGGCCGTAGCGGTGGATGCGCCCCATACGCTGTTCGAGGCGGTTGGGATTCCAGGGGATGTCATAATTGACCATCAGAGCGCAAAACTGAAGATTGATACCTTCTCCACCTGCCTCGGTAGAGATCATTACCTGCGCCTGGTCGTGGAACTCGTGCTCGGCTCGGATGCGAGCGTCCAAGTTCATGCCCCCATGCAGGGTGACAACGGAGTAACCCCACGCTTTAAGTTTTTCCGCCAAGTATTCGAGGGTATCACGGGACTCAGTGAAGATGAGCAGTTTCTCGCTGGTCTGCTGGATGCGCTCGTCCGCTATGACTCTGCGCAGTTCGCTTAGCTTGGTCTCCACCTCGGACCGTTCCGCCTCACGGGCTAGCCGAATGAGGTTTCCGAGCGTCTCGATCTCCGTCTGCAACTCCTCCCGAGTTTCGGAGGCGGTGAGGCGTTGAACAAGATCCTCTTCCTGGCTGAGACGCTCAATTTCCGGAGCATCCTCCAGTTCATCTTCGTCCACAGCGCCCCGCTCGGCGAGCCATTTGCCCAGCGTAAGCAACTCCTCCAACCGTGCTTTGCGTCGTTCAAGCGACCGGCGGACGGCCCGAATACTAGAGGCCAGTCTCCGCTGCAGAATCAGCAGGGCAAAGGCGACATTGCGCTTTTCAGTAGCAAGAGCTTTATTGAACGACTTCTCGACGTAGTCAGTTACGGCGTTATACAGCCTCTTCTCGTCGTCGCTGAGCCGGTAGGCCTTTGTGGAGACGTGGCGGGGTGGAAAAAGAGGTCTCTTCTCGTAGTCCTGCAAATCCTCTTTCAGACGACGCAGGAAAAGTGGGTTGTCGTGGTTCTCCACCGATTCGAAGAGTAAGTCGGTATTTGCGAATAGCCCCGGCTCTAAGAGATCAAGAAACAGGCGGAAGTTTTCCGGGTCGCCGCGGTGTGGAGTGGCCGTGAGGAACAAAAGGTGCTGGCTGGTTGGTGAGAGAGGAGTTCTCCCAAACGGTACCTCTCTGTCTTGCTCGTCTTCTCGCCGTAGCGGTAGGCAGCCATCTTATGGGCCTCGTCCACCACGACGAAATCCCAACCGATCTCGCCGAGGGTAGCCATCACGTCGTCCTGCTTGGCAAAATCAATAGAGGTGATGACCTGTGGTTGCTCCTGCCAGAAATTCCGCCCCCAGGTGGCGTTCACGACGCTGCGATCAACCACCGTGAAAGTTTCGCCGAAATGCTCTTTCATCTCCCTTAGCCACTGGTCCTTGAGATGGCCGGGCACGACGATCAATGTGCGTCGAACGAGACCGCGGTACTTCAGTTCTTTGAGCAGCAAACCTGTCATAATGGTCTTACCAGCGCCAGGATCGTCAGCCAGCAGAAATCGGATGCGAGGATTTCGCAGGATGTAATGATAGATAGCGTCTATCTGGTGTGGCAGTGAGTCGACCTGCGAGACGTTGACAGCAAGCAGCGGGTCAAATTGATAGGCGTGACGGATGCGATGCGCCTCCGTTCCCAAGAAGAATGCTTCCCCGTTCCCCTTGAAGTCGCGGCTCATTCCCTGAACCACTCGCACATGGGTGAAATCTTCATCACCGAGCACTCGGGAATAGAAGTGTTCTGAGGTTACTCCGACAGCCTCTATCTTGGTGCGGTTACCGACGGCTTGAACCCTGGATACGCGAACTGGCTCGGGCCAGAAATTTCCTTCAAGGACATCATCCGGCTTCAAGCTCATTCCCGGTATCCTCCTAGAATCGCCTTCTAACCATCCGGTGCTTTGAGTAAAATCAATGCCGCGAGAAGACCGAGTGGACATACGGCGAGGACATATCTACTTCAAATCGGTTGCTTTCGACCGGGCGTGTCTCGGTAACTGCCACCACAATACTGACGTTTGGGCTCAGGTTCAGATGATCCGCTGGGTCGACACGTCCGCGGGAGTGATCTCGTTTGGAGAGCGGTTCTCTCACAACCCTCACTCGGCACTTCGCCTACACAATGGAGCGGCTGATGAGCGAGATGCATGCTCATGCACCTTCGAAAAAGGATGCGAATTGTTGCGTCGCAATGCCGCTGGCGATGCCGTTGAGAATGCGCTGTAAGGAAAGTACCCTGCAGGATGCGGGATGAATGCGAGTGGGCTTTGCGTTCTATATACTTGCGCATGCCAGGGAGCATTATAGGAGTCTCACTTGGCAAAGTCAATCTGGCTCGGCATTTGTTATCTTGAGATGTGTTTGACTCGCTGAGCGACTAGGTATCAACCGCCAGTTGATTGCTGAAAGCCGAGAGCTCCGAGCCCTTCGTGTTCCTTCGTGGACGAATCCCGTCAACCCCGCCGGGAGGCGGCGTATTCGGGGCTGACGAAGAGGCCGCAGGAGCAGGTCCCCAGGGTGGCGATCTCCTCTTCGTGCCAGTCGCAGGGGCAGATGGTCTTGCGATCCTGAACT
>JAMDCE010000221.1:2879-6458 GCA_023489135.1 Chloroflexota bacterium | reverse complement strand
CTCCCGGGGGCACGAACGATGCGGGGGTTAGGAGGCACCGAATAATCGCGAAGAATGCGAAGGAGAAGTCGATCTGCGCCAACTTGACGCCTGCCGACTGACTGAAATTTACTCGCCCTTCGTGTTTCTTCGCGTCCTTACTGGATAAGTCTCGTTGCTCAGCCGCGCCGGGAAGCGGCGTATTCGGGGCTGACGAAGAGGCCGCAGGAGCAGGTCCCCAGGGTGGCGATCTCCTCTTCGTGCCAGTCGCAGGGGCAGATGGTCTTGCGATCCTGAACTGGATCGCCAGTCAAGTCTCTTCAAGGGCAGTAGGCCGCGCCGTGCTTTTGCTTGTTCAGGGCCAGCCCCAGCACCACCCCTTCCACCACATCCTCGTGAGGATGCAACTGGTAGGGTCGACGCTCGACGTAGCGGAGAGCCATATTCCGGTATTTGGCGATGAGTGTGTCTAAAGGTCGCTCCACTCAGACTATTCTTTCTGCATCAGCGGGAAAGCCATCAGCGGTCAGCCGTCAGCGAGCTAGCCGGTCGGGTGGCCCTCCATCGATTCTTTCGCTGCCTACGTGTCCTGCTGATCGTCATGTCATCCTGAGGCACCCAGAGGGTACCCGGCGACGAAGGATCTCTCGCGCAACCCGCTGAGACGCAGCATGCAGCATCTCTACAAACCACGAGATTCCTCGCCCTCTTCAGGGCTCAGAATGACCACGACATCGCCTCTCGCAGAGTAGACCGCATTCACTCATAATCGTGGCCCGTGAGGGCAATGACAAGCTTCGTGGTTGTCATCTTCGGAATGCGTGGGACGAGCCCGCGCGCCCAGGCCCGACTGGCAAGAGCGAAAGGGCACGGCGCGCCGTGCCCCTACGACGGTTCAAGTGAGGGCAAAGCATTGGGGTGGGAGTTTCAAGAGCTGCCTTCATCAATTCAATGAATCCGTGAAACCTGCGTAATCTACGGATGATCCTGCCTAATGCTTTGCCCTTACAGGTCTCGTTCCTTCGCCTTGCGCAAGCCCTCAGTGATGAGCCGGTTGCTGATGGCTGACGGCTGCAAGCTGAAAGCTTCACCTCAACAGCAATATCTCGATTCCGCCACCCAGAACGTCTCTGCTGACGGGGCCGATGTATCGTTTCATCAGGCGGCCCTCTTTGCTTATCAAGAACGTCTCCGGTATGCCCGTGATGCCATAGGCTTTCCCGATCTGACCGGTAGAGTCCGGTCCGTTGGCGTAGGTTATGCCGAATTCCTTGATGAATTCCTTGGAGTCCGCTTCCGTGTCGTTCTCGGCAATGCCGACAAACACCACGCCTTTGTCCTTATAGGCCTGCCAGGTTCTCTCCAGGTCTTTGGCTTCCTGACGGCATGGAGGGCACCAGGAGGCCCAGAAGTTGACCACCACCGGTTTCCCTCGCAGCTCGTCCAGGCTTATCTCCTGGCCATCGAAGGTCTCGATCTTGAAGCCGGGCGCCACGCCCAGATCCTGGATCGAGCCTGAGATAGCCTCTCCGCTGGATCCGCAGGCGGCCAGCACCGGTACCAGCAAAAGAGCGATCGCCACAAGCAAGACGGCGATGAGGCGACGCGGGGCCGGTTTCTTCGCTCCAAGTCGGGACGAATCCACAAACAGGCTAACGGACCTTGGAAAGGATGCGAACCTGGACACTGGCGGACTCCTTGAACTTTTGCGCATCATCGGCGGAACCAACAATGGTCCCATAGTGGATGGGGATAGCGATCTTGGGCTTAATCATCCCGGCGGCCTCGACGGCTTCCCGGGGCACCATAACGTAGGTCCCAGAGACAGGCAGCAGCGCCACATCAATATTCTTCAACTCGGCCATCTCCGGGATAGCATCGGTGTCGCCCGCGTGGTACAGCCGTTCCCCGTCGATGGTTAGCACGAACCCCACCTTCCGATCCTCCTTGGGATGGAAGGGGATGCCAGGGCTGCGGAATTTGTTGGTGTTGTACGCTGGCACCGCCTCGATGGTGATCCCCTCGACGGTAACGACGTCGCCGGGTTTGACGGTCTTGACATTTCCCTTCAATTCTCTGGCGCAGTCTTTGGTGGTGACGATGGTGGTGGAGGGTTTCCTCAATTTCTCGATGTCGTCTTTGGAACAGTGATCGAAGTGCTCGTGGGTGACGAGGATAAGGTCGGCCGGTTCAGCTTTGCTAATCTGCCAGGGATCGATGTAGATGACTTTGCCCTGGCCTTTGATTCTGAAACTAGCGTGCCCCAGCCATTCGATGTTGTTTTCCAGCATCGCTAACCTCCTTATTGAGCTTCTAGCCCATCCTTCAGCAGCCTGAAACGCTTCCCGCTGTCGCGAGTTACTTGCTCCGCCGGCGCTTGGGGCTCAGTCGATACCCCTATAGGGTAATACCCATTTTACCACACCTCGCCACGGTTTTCATCATTTCGGTGGTGGCGGCAGTGCACGCCGGACTCCAGAAACTAACAGATTGTCACCCTGAAGGCGGCTTGTCATATCCCTGCTGGATACCACCGCGAATGAAAATCGACTGGTGGGTCTATTTTCAGATTAGTGAAGAATGGCAATTCCTTCCGTCAATTATCCCGTCTCCTCATTATTCCGTGGTTTCCCCAGCTGATTCCAGGTTAACTAAATCGGGACTTGTTCGTTATAGGATGGGGAGAGGTAGAGAGTAGGGAAGAGAATGGAACAGGTCGTCCCGCTCGTGTTTTCTTGTGAGGCTCTGATGTGCAGGGAGCCAGACGATGGAGAGGATAGCTCTGAGAATTAGATTGGATACGGCAAGCAAAGCAGTGACCAATTACACCAGGGATCTAACTCGGGCCTTAAGGCGGAAGGAGAAAACGGCGTCCGTTCAGGTTCTGGAACTGGCGGTTCGGGACGGCGTACCTCTGACTCTTGTCTGGTCGGAGGTGTTCATTCCTGCTTTGACAGAGCTCGGCAAGCTCTGGCTCTCTGGAAGGCTCAGCGAGAGGCAATTCGACAGGATCAGCAGGTTGGCCTGCCGGGTGGAGACCGAATTCAGATCCCGCACTTCTCAGCAAGGGTTGTTCGAAGACCTACTGTTCGAGGAGGGCAAGACCTACTGTTCGAGGAGGGCATCAGGGTCTCCAACGAAGAGAAAGCGCCTTCGCCAGAACCTAGCTTGCTCGCCGTCTGGAATGGTCCAGATGTAGAAAGGGACCGAGCCTCTCACTAGGGGGGAGTGAGGCTTGAAGTCCAGTGCAAGCAACGAACAGCCTTGAAGTTCGAAAAGGTCGGTAAGCCATAAACTAGCCGTGAGGTTCCTCGACCGGTGGCCGGCATTCGCGAGGCCACCGGTCGAGTTGCCGTCGAGAGTTTTCGCCATTGAAACATCGCCGTAGATTCTTAACCTTATATCAATCCGCGGCGTTCGTCAGAAGCGAACCACTCGCCTCCCCGCCGTCGCCGCGTAGACAAGCCACACTCCCCCAACGATCAAGGCAAAAGCCACGACAAAGTTGAGCAGAAATGGCCAAAGTAGTATCGCAATTCCGGCGATGATGGCTACAACGCCGGCCAGCAGAGTTGAGGTCATCTCCATTTCCCCCTTTCA
>JAMDCE010000221.1:395-2869 GCA_023489135.1 Chloroflexota bacterium | reverse complement strand
GGAGATAGCTGCTATCTCCTTTATCGGCCAAACTTGTTTCGCCCTCGGCGCCAGCGTGCTCCTCGACCCCGGTGGTCATTCCCGCACCCTCGGCCGGTTCCGACCCACCGCTTTGCGATGGCCTCTGCAGATAGCTCTCTGGTTCTTCCACCGCGGGTGTCACGGGCTCTTCTTTTGCTTCAACCTCCTCCCGTGGGGCTGTCGGCGCCTCTGGCGCTTTGGTCTCTTCCAGCGTCTCTTCCTTCTCTACTTCCCGAGATGTCTCGCCAAAGATCTCCAGGGTCCTTCTACGGGCGCTTTCGACCAATTCCTGAACCCGACCCAGGCCTACAGCGGCGAGTAGCGCGTTTGCTTTGTCGTGTCTCTTTGCCGCGTCGACGACATCTTGGGTCACAATCTGCCCCTTGGCGATTATCAAGGTTCCGTCATCGGCTCTAACATCTCGGCTGGATGTCCGACCCTTAACCGATTCCAGTTGGCGCTCCTGGAACTGGCTGGTAGCCTCTCCCAACCGGGCGCTGACGGTCTCGTACAGACTGGTCATCTGCTCTCGTAGAGATCCGCCAGCCGCGACGACCTGACCCCGACCGACGGCGCTCGCCAATTCACCAAGCTTACCCTCTTGATCGGCCTTGCCGGCCGCCTCTTCGGTGATCGTCTGACCCTTGACCACTATGGGTTGTCCGGTACTATCGAAGAAGTCGACGGGAGAGGTTTTCCCGACGATGTAACGCTTCTGCTGGTCTTTGCTCATTGTGGCAAAGCGGTCTCCCAGTTCTTCACCTCTCTCTCGGACTCTTCCGACCACGCCGGCGACGCCTCCGACCTGCTCCTCCATTTTTTC
The DNA here is from genome assembly GCA_023489135.1 of Chloroflexota bacterium. The sequence continues at coordinate 2,025 of JAMDCE010000221.1, read as the reverse complement.
CGCGGTGGCATCGGGAACGTAGACCATACGTTTTCCGACCCTGATGGTCTCAGGAGCCGGCATAAAGGGCTGACCTCTGAATCTATCAGCCAAGAAGCCACCAGAGACATCGTAGCCAGCGATCTGTCCTGTCGCTTCGTCGAAAACGATGTCCGCGATCTGCCCAAGGTCTTTCCCGCTCTCGGTGAAAACCCGGGCGCCGGCGATGATTCTATTTGTCTCCATAGCTTTGGAGAGTTCTTCGTTGCCTTTCGCCGAGACGATCACGTCGGCAGAAGGTATGATTACGCCATCCGGGCCGATGCTTTTTATCTCGCCGAAAGGAACCACCCGACGCTCTTTGAACCAGCCTCCTTCGTCGATAAGGAGGCCCAGCACTCTGTTATTCTCCGGATCGAATAGCAGCTCTTTGGCTTCTCCTACTTTCTCGCCGGTGTCGAAGGTCAACACTGGCAAACGTGTGACATCTCTTCCTTTCCGCATTGCTTTCTCCATTTCGACTAAGTTCAAGCGAGCCTCTTCGCTTCGAGAACTGAGGGGGCAGGAGAGCCGAGGATCAGAGATTTGACCAGGTCTTTCTTCCTCGCTATCCTGCCCCGCTCTTCGGTACTGATCGCAGCGGTTCCACCAGAATTCTGCGCAAGATGTGTGCCAGGTGTTGCCTTCCTCCTGGTTACTCGGTTTGGTATAATGGACCCCGGAGTGCGAGGAGCAGATGGGAACCGATACAGATAAGAGACAATGGCTGGCCCGCCTTAACGGAGATCCCATCCCCTGGTTGCTGGAGCCGGACAATCCTTCCGTACGCTATTTCACTCTCACGGAGATCCTGGAGAAGTCTCCCAACGGCGTGGAATCGAAGGCGGCAAAAGCGGCAATCGCCACGTCTCCAGTCGTGGAAGCGATCTTCGCCGCCCAGTTTCCGGAGGGCTACTGGGAATCGGCCACCAGACCCTACGCCGCCAAATACAGGGGCACAGTGTGGCAACTAATCCTTCTGGCCGAGTTGGGAGTCAGTGGCGACGACGGGCGTGTGAGGCTGGCCGTCGAGCACCTTTTCCGGCAGGGCCAACACCAGAGTGGAGGCTTTACCTCCAACGGCGCTAAGAGCGGCGTTTTGCCCTGTCTGTCGGGAAACATGGTGCGTTCCTTGCTTCAGTTCGGTTACCTGGAGGACGAAAGGGTCGCCCGGGCCATCAAGTACCTTCTGGCCAGCCAGGACGGCGACGGGGGTTGGCGGTGTCGAGCCTATGAAGGGAGTAGTCATCCCTGTTTGTGGGCGTCCCTTAAGATCTTGTGGGCTTTGGGCGAGATACCTCAGGCCCAGCGCACTTCCAGTGAGAAGGTAGCAATCGAGCGAGGCGCACAGCTCTTGCTCAGAAACCACTTGTTTCGCAGTGAGCGAGAGAACTTCAAGGTGCTCAGCCCAGGCTGGCTGAAGTTTGGTTTTCCTCTGTTCTACCAGGGCGATGTGCTGCAGGGGCTGAGGATTCTTACTCAACTTGGTTACGCGGATGATGAGCGCCTGAGCGAGTGCGTCGACATCCTGCTCTCAAAACAGGATGAACAGGGCCGGTGGGCGCTGGAGAGAAGCTTTGCCGGCAAAATGCATATCGATCTGGAAGAGAGG
>JAMDCE010000221.1:0-385 GCA_023489135.1 Chloroflexota bacterium | reverse complement strand
CAAGGAGGGGAATCCGGCTGCGCCACCGGTGGCGCAGCCGGATTCCCCTCCTTGGCTGGGAGAAGTCTCGGTGATTCTGGAAATGCGCCCCTGCGGCCTTTTTCTGGATATCGACGGCACGATTAGTCGGATTGCGCCTTCACCATCCGAGGCTCGAGTTTCGAAGCTCTGCCTAAAGCAACTCGAGGTGTTGGTGCAGCGGCTGGAATTAGTGGCGGCCATATCCGGCCGGGCGGCCGTCGAGGCCAAAAACCTGGTTGGGGTCGATGGCATCGTCTATGTCGGCAACCACGGGCTTGATCGGCACGATGGAGTTCTCACGCGACGTCACCCGCTGGCAAAGCAGTATCTGGCGGCCATGGCTGAAGCGGTTGCCGAGCTACGC